>NZ_CP011362.1:0-52672 GCF_001685435.2 Salimicrobium jeotgali | reverse complement strand
ACCTTATTCATTTCGCTGTACACCTCTTTCGTGTCCTCTGACGATGCTACTTCTTAAAACTCATCTATGAATTTGATTTCGTTGAAACCAGGGCATTTCAAACCGTTGTTGCCACCTTTCTTTATCTTCGGTTTAGTTGAATTTTCAAAAAATGATTTAGGATTTCACAAGCTCAACTGAAGATCATAAGAAGGCCCTAAAGAAAATTTCGGGACTCCCCTTGAGGAACAGGTTTTATATACTGTTCGCGTACGCAAACGGTCCTTTTTCTTTTCCCTTCTGGTTTATAAAGAAAAATCTTCTAAGGCTTGATTCACCATGTCATTACTAATCCCAATGTATTTGAGGGTGATGGTATGGCCAAAAATCTGCTACAACATGGCCAAATCTTTGGTTTTCTGATAAAAGTGATACCCGAACGTCTATCGCAAGGTGTGCGTGCCAATCGGTCCGGGGACCCCACAGACCTCCGCAGCGCCATGAACAATGCGCCAGGCTTGGGTCCGATCAATCAATCCACCTTTCTTGGAAGGAAACAAGGGCTCCGAGGCGGCTTTGCCCTGGATGTACTTATCGATTTCACTGCGCAAATTGGGGGTCATTTTGATTTTTCGGATGTTCCGTGTTTTTTTCCCGGATCCGCAGGGGCAAAATATCACTGATCCGTAGGCCGGAATTGATGCCGAAAGTAAATAAAAAATAATCCCGGTAGCTTTTGTGAAGCAAATACACTTTCATATCCCGGATTAGATATGGGTCCCGGATGGGTTCAACGCTCTGTTGGCTGAGACGTGGGGGCAAATTGATCACCTTTTATATGTTGTTTATAATACAACTCTAATTTCATTATGTTTCATGTGTTCTTTATTTAGTCTAGATTACTTTTCGTTGAATATCGAGTTCATAAAATAAGTCAGTTACACAAATACTCTGAGGATAGAGTTCAAAATTCCAAGGTACTACAGAGCTTTAATGATATAGAAATGAAGGATTTCGATATACCTGACCTGGTTTCGAGGATAGAGCATCTATTTAATTCACTGATTTTCTCGATTTTTCTCGACTATATATAAATTCCTGGTATTTATAGCAGTAATCTTGTGCGTTTTCATGAGGAAAATCTAGCAATTTAGTAATCTTTACTGGATTCGCACGAGTTGTAATTATTAAAGAGGACAAACCAAATAGGTTTTGAAATAGGTTGTTTGAGTACTTTAATTCTTCAATATTAGATGTAGGGGTGAAGAATGTCCTGAATGAAAAAAAACATTTTTTCATCTGAAAATGTTCTTTACTAAGAGAATAACTACTAAATAAACCATTCATTATTTGACCTGAAATGGTTAGAATAGTAATTAATAAAGCTAGATACCAGAAAGATGGGGCATAAAAGTACACTAAAAATGAAGTTATTATCCAAATATAGCTCGTTCTTATTACCTTAATCACAATTGACGATTTAGGAAGGTGTACCATATCATTATTTATACGAAATTTTGGTAGCATCTCTGTAATTATTTTTTTTGCCTTCTCTTCTTTGATAAATGGAAATAGTATATTTGATGTTAGAACTTCACCATCTTCTTTACTGTTAGTACTAATCACTTTTACTTTCACAATACCTAATAACTTATGTATTAGAGTAGATTTTAGAGTAAGTGCCTGTACATTTACCTTTGGAATAGAAAATGCTGTATTATTTACTTTACCTTTATGGATATATATTCTTTCATTATCTGAATTTACTACAAATCCTCCATATTGGGCATAAGTTTTGATTAGTCCATATCCTATGGAAACAGTAACTAAAGAAAATAACACCAATGTAGTTATCCACCATGAAGAGAGCAAGAAAGCGAGTATCTGGTTTACATAACTTTCAATTGAAAAGAATTGTTGTATATCACTATAAGTAGAGAAAATAAGAGTAGAAAATAGAACTATTTTTAAAGAAGTGAGAGAACCTATAACAATCTCCTCTTTAGAAATTTCATAATGATTTACATATAAACTAGATTTAGAAATGCTTATTCCATTTTCACTACTATCATTTTGAGCTTTTACGGAAGTAGCTCCATTCATTGTTAAATGTTGTTTTATACGCTCAGCTTCCTTATAAGTTAACATATCTAATTTAATAGAACCTTCCTTCTCATTTGCTCCTAAATCCAATAGTAACATTGTGTAACCGAGTAACTTATGTAAAAGAGGTGTATACTGATTTATCCCCTGTACACGTTCATACGGAACATAACGAGCTTCCTTCAAGAAACGACCTTTCCTAACAAATAACTCATTTTCTAAAAGGTAATAACCAAAATATCTCCATTGAAGCAATATAGAAATTATATTGTAAGCAAGAAAGGTTATGAGAAGCCATTTTCCAACATTAATTGAGAATATATTGAAATCCCATTCTAAAATCAAAAACAGAAATATGGAGAAGAAAAATAAACCCTTAATAGACTTTCCAACTTGGATAAGTATCCATAAAGGATGTAAGCGTATAATGGGGTGCTCAGGACTATTCTTATTATTCAATATTTCCTCCCTCCTCTTTTCTTGAGTTTGAATCACTAATACCAGATAAAGCCGCAATATGTCTTCGGACGTTTTTTGCTTGCTCCTCAGGTAAAGCAGGGATTTCATGTGTATAAGCAACTGTACCTATTTTCACTGAAGATAATTTGTATTTCTGCAAAAGAGGATGTTGAAAAGTATTGACAAAGTAAACCTTATCCATGGGAATGACAGTATGAGTCTTTTTTATAATCCCCCCATACTTGAGTTGAATACAGTTTTGATCTATTCCATAACGCCATGTTTTTTGCTTGTATGCAGGAACAACAAAAAGGTCAAAAAAGAGACCTACTATAAATAAACCACCAACAATATAAACCAATATATCTAACCAATCTAACCAATTAAAATATGAGATTAGAAACTTGAAAATTACCAGAATTATAATCATCGCTATAAAACCCAGGACACTCGTTGTTCTCCATAATTTCACAGCATTTTTTGATATCTTTTGGGTCGGTTCTATTAGTTCTTGGTCCATACTTTAACTCCCTACATATTAAATTTTCTTTGTTTATTTTCAATTGGGATTATATCACCTCCAATATATTATGTAAAAACTGTAAATTATTTCAGATATATATAAAACCTTCGAAAATACAGATTACAACAACATATATCGACAAATTAAATATATTGATGTGAAAAAAAGGAATAATTCACCTTGTTTTTTACGTTAATATGTCAATGTAATGTAAATGTAGTAAAATTGGATTAGTTAGTTAAAATTATCTTAAAATTGTTGAAATGCAATTAAATGTAATTTATAGTATAAATTGCAAGCTTGCAAAATACAAAAAATAATATTAAAAGGAGAGTTTACTTATGATCGGAGCAGTAACTAGAGCATGGAGTTATATCTCACGTTTATCTGGAGCAGCGGCAAGCTGGGCACGTAGAAACTTTACTAGAGTTGTCAATTGGATCAAAGATGGTGCTACTTTTGAATGGATTAGCGATAAGATTGATAGTATCTTAGATTAATTTATTCAACACAAAAAGCTACGGGGATAGAGTCCTAACCTCTATCCCCGTAGCTTAATATTTATGACTACGTATTCATACTTTAAAAGACTGGAGTCCTAACCTCCACTTCAGCGCTTACCCTCATAGTTATGAGTTCTTCTTACATAAAATGATAGTCAATTGGATCAAAGATGGTGCTACTTTTTCAATCGGAGCAATGGAGTCCTAACCTCCACTTCAACACTCCAACTATTTTGAAAAAAGGTAGGTTTTATTATTATCCCACAATTTCCAAAATATCAAACATCAATTTCTTGGATATATTATTTCAAGTCACTCGATTTCATTTTATTTAGTTCATTATCTCTCTTTTTACTTAGAGATTTCCTTCCTCTAACCCATTCTTCAAGAAGGAAGAGTAAACCTACTATGAGTAAAACAGCAAACTTAAGAAAACTATTAATTTGATTTGTCACAAACATCCATGTCATTACGGTAATAAAAGCTATAGGCACTATAATTCCCAAAAATGCACTGTTTCTTGTAGACATAAAATATTGTATTCCTACCATTATTATTATGGCAATAAACATTGAAATATCCGGCAATTTTATTCCTTCCTTTCTACTTTGTATTTTTCTATCAAAAGCTTTGCATCTTCTAGAGAGATACGCTCTTCAATTGCAAGTTGTCTAATAAAGCTGGCCAGGTTTTCTTCTTCTTGTTCATTGTGTATTTCTATTCTATGTATTAATCTATCTACCCTTGTTCGAACAGTAGGATAAGAGACATTATAAATATCAGCCAGTTTTTTTAGTGAACCAGAGTTTACTACGAATTTTTTGATAAATTCAAGGTCTTCAACATCCAAAGACAAAACCCAGGAAGGAATGTTTTTTCCACTCATTTACCTCTCTCCTTATATGAGAATCATACCATACAAATTAACTTTTTCAAATAATTTTTATGTTTTTTTTACTTTTATTAAATTTAATTAAATAAAATTTATTTTTATGTGGAACAAATTTGAAATGGATGATACATTAATGGAAGGTTGAGAATTGGGTTATATATAATAAAAATCTAATTAAACAAATATTTATTTAAGGAGATTTGCTACTATGCTAACAATAAGTCTTAAGGAATTTAAGAGTCTATTTAAAAGCGTACGTTCCATAATCGTAATAGGTGTACTCTTTGGAGTAACTTTAGGAGCTGCGAAACTAGTCAATAGTTTCCAAGGCCAGCTTGAACAGGTTGGTTTAGGTAATAACGCCTATGCAGGTGGAGCAATGATAATTGTTTTAGTTGCTGGACCCTTGTTTGTTTTGAGTTTATCTCACAATGTAATAAACCAAGAAATTAGTTCTCGGACAATAAGGTTTATTGCAACAAAAACTTCCAGATTTAATTTTATAGCAGGTAAATTCTTAGGAGTGACTTTTTTTTGGTTATTGTGCTTGTTTATAGCTTTTTTACTCATCATTCCATTTTCTGAAGATTTTTACTTCCTGGAATTCAGCCAGTCTTTTGTATTTATATTCTATTTTGTTGGCATAACTATTTTGCTATCTACCCTTATACCTAAACCTACGTTGACTATGTTTATTGGAGTAATTTTAGCTACTTCTTTTACTGTTTTGGGTTTCTGGAGCATGGCATCCGATAATATTTTTCTTAAATTGTATAGTTTCGTAACTCCATATTTCTACTATAGCCAAGATAAAGAATTTTTGGCTTACACAGTATTAATTTTTCCTGTTTTGTTTTTAGGATTAAGCTTACTAATCTTGAGAAAGAGGGATCTATAAATGTATGCCATTGAAACACATAACTTAACTAAAAAATATAGCGAAAAGAGAGTAGTAAATCAAATAAGTTTAAAAGTGAAAAAAGGGACTATTTTCGGTTTTTTGGGCAAGAACGGCGCTGGAAAATCTACTTTTATAAATATGATAACAGGATTAACTATCCCCACTGAAGGTTCTTATTCTCTGCTGTCAAACAAGGATATGACTCTTAAAGAGAAACGTACTAAGATTGGAGTTTTACCAGACTATTCTACATTTTATGATGACCTTACTGCTATAGGTCACCTAAAGTATTTCAGTAAAATTCTCGGTTTGAATTTAAGTAAAGAAGACATGATAGAAACATTAAAAAGTGTAGGGTTAGAAGATGCCATAAATCAAAAAGCCAAGAAATTCTCATTTGGTATGAAAAAAAAGCTAGGAATCGCCCAAGCTTTAATAAATAAGCCAGATTTACTTTTTTTAGATGAACCAACCTCCGGTGTTGATGCAAATGCAATTCTAAACATACATGAGATCATAAACAATGTGGCAGAACAAGGAACTACCATATTTTTGACTTCACATAATTTAGATGAAGTAGAAAAAATGTGTGATGAAATAGCTATTATGGATAAAGGAGTCATAAGAACGCAAGGAACTATGGAACAACTAAAAAATAATTATCAAAACAACCTTACCGTAAGCATTAAACATGGAACTTTGCTAGAAGGTACATCAAAAACGCTGGAACAGGAACTACATGCTCTTGGAACAAATATTCAAATGGCCAAAAATAAAACTAGTATAGTGGTATCGGATGAAGACACCATTCCTATAGTAAATAAAATATTTTTAAATATGGAGATTGATGTTTTTAGGATAGAAGTGGACGAACCTACATTAGAAGAAATATTCTTGAATACAGGAGAAACTAAACAAACAGCTTAATATCTTATAACGATGGTTAACAGGAATCAAGTCAAATGTGGTTTTTCAAAGCTAAGCTTGTTTGCGAGGTCCTAAATAATTATGCTCGTAAAAGTGTTTATGGGTAGGTGGCTTTTCCTAAGTGTATCTATCCTTGATATCCTCAATTTTGAAAATGAAAAGAGCAGACATTGTCTGCGATAACGTACAATAGTTTGTGTGAAAGCTCTTGAAGACAAAAAAAGAGGTAGGGTATCCTCATAGTTAACGACCAAATCAACCAGAAAAGGAGAGGCCCTACCTCATGTCTACAAGTATAGGACAAAACAACCTCGAAAATCAATTGGACGATATGGTCCGTTCCTTCGTCCAGGAGAAGCTGGAAACGATCATCACGATGTATCAGAAAAAGGTATGAGTACGCGTGAAATCGGACATTTCCTCGAGCGCATTCTTGGTCATGCCTACGCCCCAGGCACTATCAGTAATATCACGGACGTGGTGATGGATGATATCCGTGCCTGGCAGGAGCGTTCTCTCCAGAAAAGGTATGCCGTTCTTTATCTCGACGGGACGTGTCTGAAATTGCGCCGGGACGACGTGGCGAACGAAGTGGTCTGCGTGGTCATCGGCTTCTACGTCGGCGGTCAGGAAAGCTCTCTTGGCTGGAAAGAAGTTCTCTCTGACCTCTACCGTCGCGGTTGTGAAGAGGTGCTTCTCGGCAGTTTCGATGGTCTTCCCGGTCTGGAAGAAGCGATGAAAGCCGTCTATCCGAAGGCTGATGTTCAGCGTTGTGTCGTCCATAAAGTACGGAACACGCTGAATAAGGTCTGGAAGAAGGGCCGATCCGCCATCAGTGAAGATCTGAAAGTAATCTACCACTCCAATAGTAGCGATGAAGCTGAAAAGCAACTGGACGCTTTCTGGGACACATGGCAGAAGAAATATCCGAAAATCGCAAAATCCTAGAGGGAAGACTTCCACGTCCTGACCACGTTCTTGGATTATCCTTCCTCCATCCGGCCGATGATCTACACAATAAACATCGTCGAGCGCACCATGAAGGAATTCAAGAAGCGCTTGAAGACGTTGAACAGTCTACCGTCCGAAGAAGCCGTAGAAAAGGTAATCTATATGGTTTCCGACGAATGCAACACCAAGTGGTCCACTCGCAAACTTCGGGGATTTAAAGAAGCAAACCCTGAACTTTACGCCATGTTTGAGGAACGTTATGGATTCCAGACCGAAATCGAGGAGGAGAACTAGCCCTCCTTCTCCGAGGATCACCCTACTGATTTACATAAACTTATTGACGGTACCATTATTTGGTGACGATTTTTACCTTGTGGAAGACGTTGACAGATAAAGGTTAAGCATCATACGTATGAACCGGAAGGAAGAGAGACAAGCAAACATGCACTTGTCTCATTCTTTTGATTAACCCCAACGGAGCAAAAGGTGAGAGGCGTAAAGACTTTACTCTTTTGTTTGACCATCTTCTAACCCGGCCGTGGAATTGCCCTTGCCCGCCCGTATGCCTCACAGGCAGCCCCTCTGGTACCAGTTTAGACAAAAGGTGTTTGATTGCTTTTGGAAAGACCTCCTTTGGTTTTGAAGCGAATGGAAGACGTATCGTACCATTTGTTTGTTCCTAGAACAACCGTATATCGAATCAAAAAAAGTAAGAAGTACTGAGAGACATAATCAATCGGAACTTCTCCTTTTCATTAATCATCCATCCGGTCAATCGAGTTCTGTGCTTCTTGTTCCTGTGCGTTCACGTAAAGCGTAGAGGTATCCGTAGAGGTGTGCCCCAGCTGACGCATTAGGTCATACATCGTATTTCGTTTGGCGAACTCCGTTGCAAAGCTGTGCCTCATTTTGTGAGGAGACAATTGTTCGTCCCGATAGGCTTTCGTGTACTTCATGACGGTATGCTGGATGGCGCGGACGGACATCGGATTCGCCGTACCTCGATAAACGGAAAGGAATAGGTAGGGCTCTTTGTCTTGCACTTTGTATTTTTCCTCTCGTACCTCCAGGTAAGCTTGTAGGTATGGCACAGCAAAAGAGCGGAAAAACACAATCGACTCCTTGTTTCCTTTGCGCAGCACCGAGAGTTTTCGCCGCTTCAAATTGATGGAGGAGAGCCGTAGATTGGCTAGCTCACTGACCCGGAGCCCGGAGGCTAGGAGAAGGGCGATGATCGCCTGGTCTCGTTCTTTGTCGCGTTTGTAGTAAGCAAGGCGTTGTTTCTGACCCTGTACGATTTCTTCATAGCCTTCACCAACGAACGTGACAAATGCTTCGATGTCTTCTCCGGTGAGAATCTTGTTACTAATACGCTCGGCTCTAGAGGACAAAGTTTCCGAAGTTTTAGCCATCTTCACTTTGGCCATGACGTTCCGGTAAAAGTAACATTCCCCATCTTCGTCTTCCGTACGAGTAGTCAAAAATTTGTACAGCGACTTGAGTGAACTTTTCTTGCGATTGATCGATTCCTCCTGGAGCTCCCGTTCCATGCTGAGGTGTGTAAAGAAAGCATTCGTTTCGACAAGACGCAAATGCTCCAGTGCCGACAAAGAAACGTCTTTTATATGCTCGACGTCTACGATCCCTTCACGCATCAACCAGCGAAAAAATGTCTCAAAGTCATGGATATACCCGAGAAGGGTGGACGGAGACGTGTTTCCGGTGTACATGTCGTCTTTATATTCATCAATAAAAGGAGGCAGAGATGTAAGTTTTTCTTCCACTTTTTCTTTATGTTGACGTTGTTGACGGGTCAGGCGTTCGGCCATCATTTTTCACTCCTTAAGGTATGTACAGAAATTCCTATTGCAAGTACAATGTCATTAACAATTGTGTATGGTTCAATGCAACTCGTTGCGCCCTTGATTAGCGACGCGTTGTTCAAAAGAAGTGTCTCATGGAGCTTTATCCATGCGATACTTCTTTTTTAGTATATCAGGGTTTGATTCTCTAATCTATTCGTTAAAATGAAATTTCACGCAAAGATAACAACCATTGAAAAAGAGAGTAATAACCTCTCCTCCCTTCTACACAGGTTCCTGTCTTCCCTTTCTCGAGATCATCAATCACAGGGGTACCTTTGAATAGGTTACCTGAAAACCCTCTACTTGTTGAAACGAGATTTATGAACTCATGAAAACCTTCTCGGGCTTCCCTAGCTAAAGTATCACCCCTGAAAAACCACCCTTTAGTACTTCTTTCCCCTTCTGGTTTGTACAAATAAAAGAAGCAATAATAGCTATTCTGTTCTTTTCTTGCTTTTCATACTTTTCAATTTGAGCCTCACATCGAATGGTATCTTCCGTAAAAACAGGACGAAGAAATTCAAAATCCATATGACGCGCCATGACATTGTTATCTCCACCTATTTTTGTCGGCAACGTTGCTGTCAGCAACCCCTGAACTACGAGTCTTCCCTGATCATCCGGAGTTAAATGATGGACTCCTTCATCACCTGAAATCTTCGTGAACAATTCTACATCTTCTACTGAAAAGGTACGTTCAAAAGTAATCTTATCTCCCACCTTTAAAGCCAACGCTATACCTCCCTTCATTTGAACAATCCGCGCCTTCGAACTCAGAAGCTTTCTCGATATATATTGTCAATAAAGGGAGCACATTTTGTTTAATATATGCCCCCTCGTATATTATTATTAACCAGATTATTTCTGGTTTTAAATCCATCATACCTTTTCCGAAGGTATAATGGGGTTAAATCAGATTGAGGTTGTCGCTCTGCCCCCTTGAAGCATTGTCTTCGTGCTATAGACTGACACCTCTTTCTTTATAGAACTATTCGTATGAGCTGGATGGTACATCGTTGCCGTATATCTAACGAGGTTGAGTATCTATAAAGGTAAGAGGTCTCCTTTGATCTGATTAATATTATGTGGGTGGGATCGTTGATGATTTATCTTGGTATTGATATTGGAAAACGTCATCATGAAGCTGGATTAATCAATGAAAGTGGGAACCCTATTGGGAAAACCATTCGGTTTGCTAATTCCAAAAAGGGTAGTGAAAAGCTTCTGACTTTCTTAAACCAACACCAGGTGACACCTGAGAATTGTGCTTGTGGAATGGAAGCCACGGGTCACTATTGGTTATCTCTCTTTTCTTTCCTTTATCAACTTGGATACAAAGTGACGTCTTTCAATCCTATGCAATCAGACGCCCTACGAAATTTTTATATTCGCAAAACCAAAACAGATATTAAAGATGCGTACTTAATTGCTCAAGTAATTCGCATCGACTCTCCAGAAGCGACTCCATTCGTTCAAGAGGATCTCCTTCAACTTAGACACCTCGAGAGGCTGCGTTATGCATTGGTAGACCAAAGCTCAGACGTTAAGCGTAAAATCATTGCTTTACTAGATCAGGTTTTCCCTGAGTATGAACAAGTATTTTCTGATGTATTTGGGCTATCTTCCACTGAAATTCTTTTAAACTATACACTACCCGAAGACCTTTTAGACATTGATACAGAAAAACTTGCCGATGTCCTTTACCGTGTCAGTAAGGGACGATACGGGATTACAAGAGCTCGTTGGAAAGCTGAACAATTGAAAGAAAGTGCCCAAAATACCTTCGGTATTTCCATAGGTACAGAGGCGTTTAAAATGCAGATTCATCTTCTCCTGGAACAAATAGCTCTTTTTGAAAAACAATTGAGTCAAATAGAGAAGGAATTAAAGGAACTCTCAGACCGTCAAAATCATTATTTAACAACCATAACAGGCGTAAATGATGTCACAGCGGCAGTCATTTTAGGTGAAGTTGGTTCCATTGATCGCTTCGAACACCCAAAACAATTAGTTGCCTTTGCCGGCCTGGATGCTTCCGTACACCAATCCGGTGAATTTAATAGATCTAAAACGAAGCTTTCCAAAAGAGGGTCTCCTTACCTTAGGCGTGCAATATGGCAAGCAGCATTCGTGGCTAGTTTTAAGGATCCTGCCCTATCCCTTTATTATCAAAAGTTACGCGAACGCGGGAAGGCTCACGGTACTGCGGTAGGTGCCGTAGCACGTAAATTGACACACATTATTTTTGCCATTTTAAGAGATCAGACGCCCTATGTCCCTCGCCCTCAAACCAATGGAGATTAACGAATTTTGTCGTTTTAATAATTTTATAAGTGAGGTTTATTTGGCATGCCAAATTTCATTTCAATGAGTTCACAAGAAACATCTATTTAGTTACTTGACATTTTATAGCTGGTCTATTCTGTAAGACTCAGTTTCGAGATAAAAAATTAAAATAGAGGCATAGGAACCAGCTGGAAGAGTTCCTATGCAATACTGAAGTACTTACTATAAGTGTACTTGGATATTATTTATTCAAGTAAATCTTTATTAGCAATGGACTGTTTTATACCTGTAACAAATCCATCTAATTCCATTTCTTTTGTTGCTTTATCCCAATAGGACCTAACGTTTACATATCCTTTTTCAACTTCCTTGTCTCCCAGCACAAGAATAAAAGGTGTTTTGTTTATTTGGGCTTCCCTAATCTTGTACCCTAACTTTTCCTCTCTACTGTCCTTTTCCACTCTAATTCCCTCTTGTTTTAACCGATTCATTACTTGATCCGAATATTCTTTATGAACTTCGTTTGATACAGGGAGTATTTTTACTTGAACAGGTGCTAACCAAGTTGGAAATGCTCCACCGAAATGCTCGATGAGTATGCCCAAAAAACGATCAATGGACCCAAACACAGCTCGGTGAATAACCACTGGACGAACTTTTTCATTATGTTCATTGATATATTCCAAATCGAATTTTTCTGGCATTTGAAAATCCAGTTGTACAGTGGCACATTGGTGGCTCCTATTTAAGGCGTCTTTTATGTGAATATCAATTTTAGGACCATAAAAAGCACCGTCCCCCTCATTCACTTTAAAATCATAACCTAGGTTCTCTAATACATTTTCAAGTGCGCCTTCGGCTTGATCCCATAAGTGTGTGTCTCCCATATATTTTTCAGGTCGAGTAGATAACTCAATTTCATAATTGAATCCGAATGTTCGATAAACATTATCAATTAACTGCAAGGCTAAAGTGATTTCCTCTTCTATCTGATGAGGTGTGACAAAGATATGAGCATCATCTTGACAAAAGGAGCGAACTCTTAGTAATCCGTTCAATGCTCCACTAAATTCATGACGGTGAACTTGACCGAATTCAGCCATACGTATAGGAAGGTCTCTATAGGAGCGCAAACGGTCCTTAAAAATAAGCATATGTCCTGGACAATTCATTGGTTTAAGAGCGAATTGCTGCTGGTCAACTTCAGAGAAGTACATATTGTCTTTATAATGATTCCAGTGTCCCGATTGTTCCCATAACCTCTGGTTCATCATTAGGGGCGTTTTCATTTCTTTATAATTAAACGATTCTTGCAAACTTCTAAGGAATGATTCCAACTCATTTCTTATCACCTGACCATTACTTAAATAGAATGGCATCCCTGGTGCTTCATCTGAAAACATAAACAATTCAAGCTGTTTCCCTAATTTACGGTGATCTCTCTTTTTGGCTTCTTCCAAAAAATAAAAGTATTCATTTAGTTCTTTTTTTGATGGAAAAGCTACGCCATATATTCGTTGTAACATCTCGTTATCACTATTCCCCAGCCAATAAGCCCCCGAGATATTTGTTAAGGAAAATGCTTTAAGAAATTTAGTTGAAGGTAAATGGGGACCTCTGCATAGATCTATAAATTCTCCTTGTTTGTAGATGGAGATATCTTCTTCCCAAGGAATTGATGACGTACAATAGTTTGTGTAAAGCTCTTGAAGACAAAAAAAGAGGTAGGGTATCCTCATAGTTAACGACCAAATCAACTCATGAAAGGGGATGCCCTACCTATGTCTACAAGTATAGGACAAAACAACTTTGAAAATCAATTAGAGGACATGGTCCGTTCCTTCGTTCAGGAAAAGCTGGAGACTGTCATGAAGGAAGAAATGAACCAGTTCTTCGAAGAGAATCCGGAATTGAAAAATTATAAAAACGGTAGCTATGGCCGCCAATTGGATACAAAGTACGGAAGGATCGAAGACCTCCAGGTACCGAGAGATCGGGACAATGCATTTCAGACGGAAATGTTCCAGCCCTATCAGCGATACGAACAGTGGTTGGGGGAAACGATTGTCACCATGTATCACAAAGGCATGAGCACGCGTGAAATCGGAAACTTCCTCGAGCACATCCTCGGTCATGCTTACGCCCCTGGCACGATCAGTAACATCACCGATGTGGTGATTGAAGACATCCGTGCCTGGCAGGAGCGCCCTCTCCAGAAAAGATATGCCGTTCTTTATCTCGACGGCACGTACCTGAAATTGCGCCGGGACGATGTGGCGAATGAGGTCGTCTACGTAGTCATCGGCGTTACGGAAGACGGGTATCGCGAGATTCTCGGTTTCTATGTCGGTGGTCAGGAAAGCTCTCTCGGTTGGGAGGAAGTCCTCTCGGACATCTACCGCCGTGGTTGTGAGGAGGTTCTTCTCGGAATCTTCGACGGACTTCCCGGTCTGGAGGAAGCGATGAAAGCTATCTATCCGAAAGCTGATGTGCAGCGCTGTGTCGTCCATAAAGTACGGAACACGCTGAACAAGGTCCGGAAAAAGGACCGTTCCGCCATCAGTGAAGACATGAAAGCCATTTATCGGTCCAACAGTAAAGAAGAAGCGGAAAAACAGTTGGACGCCTTCTGTGACACATGGCAGAAGAAATATCCGAAAATCGCCAAGTCCTGGAGGGAAGACTTCTACGTCCTGACGACGTTCCTGAACTATCCTTCCTCCATCCGACCGATGATCTACACGACGAATATCATCGAGCGCACCATGAAAGAATTCAAGAAACGTCTGAAGACGATGAACAGTCTGCCCTCCGAAGAAGCCGTAGAAAAGGTGATCTATATGATTTCCGACGAATGTAACACCAAATGGTCCACACGCAGACTCCGTGGCTTCAAGGAAGCAAGCCCTGAACTGCACACCATGTTCGAAGAACGGTATGGGTCTCAAACTGAGACAGAGGAGAAAAGATAACCCCTCCTCCGAGGATCACCCTGACAATTTACACAAACTTATTGACGGTACCAAGGAATTTTCTTTAATAGCTCCAGCTTTAAATGATCATTCGAAAAAATGCTTTCAGCTTCTTCTCTAGATATTAACTCCCGTTTAATAAACAAGTTCTCAGCTACAATGTTACTCATTTCTTTTTCAATTTTAGATAGATCATCTTTAGAAATACTTTGATCCGTATTAATATCATAGTAAAAACCATTCTCCACAACAGGACCTACACCTAGATTCACTCTTCCGAAAAGTCGCTTAACGGCCTGAGCCATAATATGAGCTGCGGTATGTCTCATCACCTCTAATCCCTCTGAAGAATTAAGTGGAAATAATTCAATCTCCGCATTAGAGTTGATAGGATTCTGCATATCATATAAGGATCCATTGACTCTCCCAACTACTGATTTTTTCTTAAGGCTAGGACTTATAGATTGGGCAACATCCTCCAATGTACTCCCTTTTGAGTAAGATTTTTTGCTGCCATCTGGAAACGAAATCACCATTTTTTCATGATTCATACATACACATCCTTTTATATAATAAAAAAAACCATACTCATCCCTATCTATAAGGGACGAGTATGGTTTTACCCGCGGTTCCACCCAATTTCCCACTACCTTTCAAAGTAATGGCCTTGGTTTGCTGTATCGTAGCACACGGCATGAACTACTCATATTTCGCCCATGCAGCTCCAAGGTGGTAAGCTATTACGCTGCGTTAGGAAGATCGCACCTTTTCTTCCCTCTCTGATAACCGTCCTAATAGCTCTTGTCCTCTTCATCACTATAACTTATTTAATTAAAAAAACACCCGTCCCTAAAAAAGGGACGAGTGCTGTACTCGTGGTTCCACCCAACTTCCCGTTACATTGATAAAGTAACGGCTTTGGTTTGCTGTATCGTAGCACTACGGCATGAACTACTTATATTTCGCCCATGCAGCTCCAAGGTGGTAAGCTATTACGCTGCGTTAGGAAGATCACACCTTTTCTTCCCTCTCTGATAACCGTTCATAATATCTCTTGTCCTCTTCATCACAAATTATTTTAAATTTATTTCACTATATATTTTTTGCCAAATTTAGTCAATACATTCCAGGGATTTTATTAGGAGGTTATTTTAGATTCGCCCCCGATTGTTAAGTAATTATTTCACTTCTTTTTTAAAGTAAAAAACTGTCCCATTAACTCCAGCTAGTTCCCAACCATCCTTACCAAGAAAATTCAATTTTTCTTCCATCACTGCACTAAAATCATTATTTGCTTTTAACTGAAATTGAATATCTTCTACTCTGTACTCAAATTGCTTCATTTTCATTCCTCCAAATAATCATCCAACATAATAGTTATTCCTCTAATAAAATTACGATTTTCATTAGAAATAGTTTCTAAATTTTTATAAAAATAAAGAGAGTTATCTCGAAACTGAGTCTTCCACTATCCTGCCCTATTCTTGAAGACTCAGTTTTGAGGTGATGAACGTGCATGTAAAAAACTCATTCCCCCACCATTCCATCTCCATCTCTATCCTGCATGTGTTGATACAACCAGTGATCGCTGGTGATCGGCATGCTGTAACCAGCATCTTCAGCTTCTTGGATCGTCACCTGGCCATTGCCATTCGCGTCTACGCTGGAAACGTTTGCTTCTTCGGCAGCTCCGTTGGAGTCAAAAGAATCGGTAGATGATTCATCATCAGTCAGCCCGAGGGACTCGTTCACCTCATCCGGATTCACGTTATCAAAGGTATCAACGACTTCGTTCCCTTGGATCGTATAGGTATACTGATAGCTGGAAGGAATCTGCGTCTCTGTATCCGGATACGAAATTACTGCTTCAAAATCCGTGGCGCCTCCGGCGTTACGGATAGCATCTTCCATATAAGGCTGATCGCCGTGACGGTTCAACGTACTTTCCTGTGGCGTAATATTGTAAGCATTGGAGACCCCTCCAAGCGAATCTGCAATGACGTGCCCCTGATCCAACTGATCACTTTCGACCCCAGGTACTTGCGCTTCATCCCAGTAGTATCTGCCGGAGGATACGACCGGCTCTGTATCATCGTCCTGCAGAACGATTTCTTCCGCGGTTACTCTCACTAACTGTCCGTTTTCAATGTAAAAGCCCAGTATTCTCTGTCCCCGAACCCTATATCTACAACCACCTTCGCTTGTCGATGGCCACTTTGATCTCCCCCGTCGACGTCGATGTGTTCGTAGCCGGAAAATTGATCATCTGTTGTGGTCGTTGATTCTTCTGTTGAGTTCTCTTCAGCTGCAGTGCTATCTTTTGTCTCATTATTGCTCTCACTATCCGAGGTGTCTTTCTCTTCGGTCTCAGAATCCGTGTCTGTTTCTTCCTTCGTAGCATCATCGGTCGCTACTTCCTCGGTTTCCGGTTGCTCTCCTCCTTCTGTCGAGGAGGTATCTTCCGCCTCGGTACAACCGATCATAAAGACGGTCATCAGCAGCAATAGAATATAGTTCATTTTCTTTTTCAACGCAGGATTCTCCTCTCCTCGATTTCTTACCTTTCTTCCCCGTACTCTTCCAGGATTCTTTCTTCAAAGCGGTTGTTCATATAATCTTTTACAAACAATTCTCGCTTGTCCCGGTCCTCTTCTTTCCGGAACCATCCGACACGTTTCATCCGTTCCTCATCCGGTTTTTCTCGCCACTTCTCCAGTGCTTCCTCTTCAAGCTTCTGCTCCACACGTCGGCGCGTAAACAAATCATTGATCCGTTTTTGTCGTTCCTGCTCCGGATCCGGCAATTGTTTACGGAGCGCTTGGTACTGCTCCTGGACTTCCTGGACCTGCTCTTTGGCCATCTCGCGAGCCATGTCTTCCATTTCGCGGTACATCTCCCGTTTGAGGGCAGACACATCGACGAGTTCAGCAGCTTCTTCCTCCCCTGCTCCTTCCGGAAATGGACGGAGCGGAATATCCGCCTCTCCCTGCTGCAGGTAGTTGAAGATGCCGTCAAATGACCACTTATTCTCTCGTTTTTCCTTTATGTACATAGCAAGGTTCAGATCATCAGCATCGTAGGCTTTCTCGCCTCCTACCCGATTGATATAATGAAGCTTTTCCTCTTCCTCGAGTCGTTTGAACCAGCCATCGACGGTGTTCACATGCTTCCCTACTTTTCCCGCAACGTCGCTGATACGATAAAAATCTTCCATATCTTTTCCCTCCCCTGCTCTACATGGAGACCATATGCCACATATAGAGCACAAAATTGGATGATGACAGTCGTTTCCTTGTTTTATGCTTTCTCTATTATACCCCTCCACATGGAGAAGACACAACACATGGAGACCACATCACAACGATAATAAGACTCTTGCTGTAAACTTAGTTGGATCCAGGTATGGTACGCTCCTCGTTTCTTAGTGAAAAATAGAATTAATAAATGTTTGCTATTAAACACATGTGCTCCATATCCCACATATGGAGCACACATACTCGTAAAACAGTGATTTGTAGGGTTTTCATTTTTGAAATTACGGAGGAACATAGTTTACCACATGGAGACCACACCCTACATAGAGAGCACATTTTAATATTTGCGAACGTCCTGTACTGGTGGAAATCATTATCCATGTTGAGCACATTCCTACATGGAGACTACAAATACAATCCAGTAGTCAGTCATTGATCTAAAAATCACACCAAAGGGAAAATTGCTTATTAGTGGTTCTGAAATAAGCGACTACATGGGGACCATAAAGCACATGTGGAACATAAAGTGCCGTTCTGATAGGGTTTTGGATGTTTCGATTTCGAGGTAATTTGCGTGTTTCTGTTAGAACACATGTTGAGTACAGGCTATATAGAGACCACAAGAGTAAAACAAAAGCAGCTTCGAAAGAAGATTCCGAAGCTGCTTACATCAATCATCATCCATATTGAATAGGTTCGACGCAAATTTGTTGTGGATGGTGCTCGTTTGGAACGTGGAGGAGGCTGATTCTTCCTTTTTTTCTTTCGGCAGTTCCAACGGAAAATCTTCCTTAATCAAGTGATAAACGAAATGTCCGAGGACCCTTCGTTGCATCGGGGTATTCAGCATTTCTTTTTCTTCAAACGTCAATGGCCCCGGGAGAGGGAGGTAGGCGTTGTCTCTCATCGTTGTTTCCGATAAAATAGAGTGGAACAAATGATCCGTGATGGCACGGCTGAACCCGCGTCCTTCCGTCTGTTTCAGTTCATCCAGTCGATCCAGCACTTCAGGAGGCGTATCTTTCGGAAGTCGAATGGCTATCGTTTTTCCTGGATAGAATGGCTCGCTCATGCGAATCACTCGCCAGCTGCTGCATCAAGCGTGATGTTTTTCTGGTTTGCGTAAATGTGCAGCAGTTTGTAGTAGGCACGTGCGATCGTCCAGACAGCTTCCTGCTCATCCGTTTCTCCAACAAAATGAAGAGGGAATTCATTCTCCTGTTCATTGATACGCTCCAAATATGGTTTCAATAAAAGAGATCCGCCGCCGATGAGGTAGGCATCATCAAGACTTGGTGCCGTTCGCCAGATTTTCTGGATATGTTTGTACTGCGTTTTGGCCGCGCGTGTCAGTACGGGATCGACAATCGACTGGATCGATACCGGTTTGCCGTCCACTTTGATGTGGTTTTTTCGTTCATGGTTTTTTCCGGTCAGGACGTTCGCTACAAGCGGACGACTGCGGAATTCATATTTGTATTCGTCATATACTTTTTCCGCGATTTCATCCAGATACGTAGAAATTCCTTCATCGATACCGATGCTCGCGTTGTTATCGATATCTCCGTTTGGATTGATGACGGCTGAATCAGTGGAAATACCGCCGATATCATTGATAAGTACGGTTCTCTCGAGCATTTCCTCATTCTTCGTTGCACCATTCTCGTGCGTCGTCAAATCAATGAACGCTCCGAACCCTTCAATATTCACGAGCACGTCTTTGAATTTGATTCTCACTTTTTTCCCTTGTACCAGTGGTGTTTGCAAGAATGTAATTTCATGCTGGCTGTGCAGCAGCTTTTCCTGGAACTGCTTGCGGCGTTTTTTCTTCGTTTCATCTAATGGAAGCCCCGTAGAAAGGAAGTACGTCGCTTCAATAACCCCGTTTTCTTCCTTGAAATGTTTCGTTGCATCTACCGCAAGAGATGTAAGAAGCATCACGAGCGTCTGGTCACTGCTTGCTTTTTCACTGTTACTCGTCAATTCATCATTAAATTGTTTCGTCGCAGCGAGACTTCCGACAGCATAAATTCCTTTTCCACGATCCAAGGAAGAGGAAGCGATTTCTACATGCAAACCATTAAGTATGCTTTTTTCGTAGTCATATGTTTGCCTTTCTTCGTCTTCCTCAGCAATCACGTTTGGTATGTACATGTGTTCATCTAACCCGCCAAAATAGCCTTTCAGCGCATCATTGCCGACATCAATTGCAGCAATTCTCATAAAATAATTCCTCCTTGAAATGAATTAATCATCTATTTGTTTGCAATTGTACCCCTTTTTGCAAACAAAAGCAATAATGTTTGCACAGAACCCCCTTTTTGCAAACAAAAAAACCCCGACCATTCGGGGTTTACGCGTATGTGAATCTATTGTATAGTTGAATTATTCCTAGATTCACAGAAATCGTTCAAAATTCGTTTACATCTATACGTGAGTTAAAAATTTTATACATAAAAAGGCAAATAGAAAAGACCGTGCGACAACACGATCTTTTCGAAAGCTATCAAGCTACCACGGCTACCAACCACTAGCTTGAGAATGTGAGTTACACGCGCTAACGTGTAACGAATGTAATTCATTTATGGCTAAACTATACCATAAATGATTCGGGGCTTGCAACCCTCATGATTCTGTTTTTCCCCGGATTCCCGGGAAGAAAACCGGTTTTCTGATATCGTTGCTCGCTTTTCTACAGAAGCATTTTCAAGACCAGTCGCAGGTACGCTTGGGACTGGTCTTTTTGTGTATGTAGAAAAGGAGAGCCATCCATGCAGACGCCAACGAACATTCTTGCTTTTATTACGCATCAAAGTCTATCGACATATAAGCGCATGCATTCCCGCGCACCTCTGCCGGCACGTCGTGAGGCGGAGAAGAACAATCGTCAGAAGCAGGGCGTCGTCTTCGTGTCGCGGTCCAAAGAAGAGCTCCAGGAGGCGCGAGGACACGTCGTTACGTCTTACGAGACGCTTCAGGATCAGCAGCGCCAGCTGACCCACTGGACGCCGAATACGTTTCTGTGGGGCAGCTATACGGACCGCCGGAAACGTATCTTACGCGGGCATCGCAAAGACAATTTGAAACAGATCAATACGATCGTGCTTGATATCGACACGAAACAGACGGACCTCTACGCCCTGTTTCTCGGGTGTGCCGAAGAAAACCTCCCGGATCCGAGTCTCATCGTCGAAACGCCGCGAGGGTACCACGTGTACTTTGTGCTGGAGGAGCCGATGTTTATCTCTCCTTCCACCGGCCACCGGTCGCTGAAGGTAGCCGAGCGAATAGCCGACAACATGAAACAGGCGCTTGCTACGTATGTGCCGATTGATACGGCCTGCAATCCGTTCGGCTTCTTCCGTATGCCGACGGCAGACAATGTAAAATATCAATCCGAAACGAAAGCATCGGTTCCGGAGCTCATAGCGTGGTCTCAGAGCTATGAACAACGTCAGCAATACAGCGCTTTCCACGTGGTGCATGGCGGCGCGCAGGTGCGTCAGATTGACCAGGTATGGTACCAGACGCTTCTCCAGTGCCGTCATATCACGTCGGGGCACTACACCAGCAGCCGGAACAACACGCTTCTCACGTTAGCCATCGCGAATTATGCGAGTGGTCGGAGCTATGACGAGGCGTATGACGAGCTGGACGAATTCAACTCCCGGCTGGAGCATCCTCTTTCCCTCCAGGAGTTCCGTCGCACCATGGCCTCTGCCTACAGCGGACGCTATCAGGGGGCGAAACGGACATATATCGATATGCTGCTGATGCAATGGACCGGAGAGGCGAGTACCGATACTTACGGATCCGGATGGTATAAGTTCAAGAAAGACCGTTCCGAGCGTCAGCGTTCGCACTACGAGGAGTGGGAGACGGATATCCTGAGGTATCTGGAGCTGCACACCTCCTCCACATGTGCCGAAGAACTGTTTCTCGAAGGTTCGCAAGCCTATTTGGCCGAACAATTCGGGATGGCTGTATCTACGCTGAAAGAGGTACTGAAACGCTCGACGAAGTTAGTGAAAATCGTAAAAGGCCGCGGAAGGGGCCAGCGGACGTATCTGGCCAGTCGTGCAGTTTTATTTGCGTACCTTCTTTATGTCCGTCAGGAACGGGTCGTTCACGCGACGACCTGGAAAGCTATGGTCGAAGTCCTTGTGACCGAAGCACCGTTTCCGGTGAACCGTCTACTTGCAGAAACACAGGAGACATTCACCCGTTGGGCCACCCGGGTAGAGCAGCATTTTCGATCCCCGTGGATTTGTTGAAAAAGAATAAGCCAGTCTGCCAATACATATCTATTTCTTTTCTCATTATACATCTGAGTTAATACTTAGTAGTTACTCCGAATAATGATAGAGTTCTAGATCTTTGACAACTGAATACAAGGTTTTAGGTATGTTTGTTGTAGGAGATGAGTGTATTTGTGTGTTAGGTAGGCGGGAGGGTGTTTTATTTTGGAGGTTTTGAGAAAGGGTAAGAGTCTAATGGTAGTGGTTTTATATTTCGAAGGAAAGGATGACGTTTGAATGAAAACGAATAACACGATTGCTGGGTGTCATGTGTTGAGGGATGAGGATGGGTTATGGAAGGTGCGAACGAGTAAGTTGTATTCTTGGAATATCCCGAAAGTTTTACGTCAGGATCCGATCCAGCCCGGAGACATTGTAGAAGTGGCGACGTCTCGGGGGAGAAAGCCTGTATTGGTGATGGATGTGTTTCGAGAAGAATTTGAAGAAACGCAGCGAAGATATAAGAAGGTCTTGAAGGTGCTTGAGAGAGCTCCGGAGGAAGAATGAAAGTTGTAGGTGGATGGAGGACGTTCTGGTTTGGTGTCTCGGATGATGATTATTTCTAGATGAGATAGGACCAATTCTTACGTCTTTCGAACAGTCATGAAAGAGATGGCCGTATTGTTTTTAGAAGGGTTGTCTTCTATTTCTGTAGTATCTAGGAAGCTTTTCTTTCTATGGGTCTCAGAAGCCTTTCCTGAAGCACTTATGGATACCTTAGAAGTTACGGCTCGTTCATGAAGCTCTTCGGTGGTTTTCAGAGAAGCACATCTTTGTCCTCAAACAAAGATCGAAATAAAAACCTCTCCCTTGATGTTTAGTGAAGGAGAGAGGCATACGTGCGTTTCTGTGAAGGTAGATGGGATACTTATTGTTATAGGTGGTTTCGATGTTTGGCATCGGCTCGTCGCTGTTGTTGATGTTCGATTCTCTTTTGAACGTGTTGGGTAGCTGTTCGATAAGCGTTTGTTTCCATGTCAGCAGTCGTTACAATATCGTCAATGCTCTGATTTACAAACATACCATTCAACAGTTCAAGTAAGATTTGTGTATTACGGTCTGCGTTATTGGTTCCTAAGCGTATACGCCTGATTTCTTTATTGATTTGGTTGGATACTTCCTGGGAGATAGAAGATGCAAGGGAAGACGTTTGTTCTTCTTTCATCTGTTTGTGTTCTTCAATGATTTTATTGATGGTTCGGTTATTATAGACGATATTATTTTCTTCCGCATATTTTTCTATATAGGCTCGTGATTCTTTCGTTAGTCTCAGTCGTATTGCGGGATTTTGTTCTTTCATAGGGAGACGCTCCCTTCCTGGTTTTTTTGATTTTTCTTCGATGGTTCTTCTCTATGTACGAGGGTATCCTCTACGTAGATAACCGTAGGATTATGGAGATTTTTGTGATACGTCTTGGCCTTTTTATGGTCATGAATGTGTTGGTTTTACGTTCCTTATCCTTTGATTTCTTCACGAGGAAGGATCTCTGTATAGCTTTTCATAATTATGAATCGTCCTCGGTTAAGTAATGTAAAAACTCATTATTTTTATCAAGTTTTTCACTTATGATTTCTAGCATCTTTGTGTTTTTTTCTAATCTATTTTGGTATTCGAGTTCCCGGTCATTGATGTTATTGAGTAGAGTGTAATTCTCTAAAATACTTCGTAAATATTCTTGACGTGATAGGCCCTGTTTCTTTGCTTTTTCATCGAATTCTTGGACGATAGACGGGTTTATGTTTCTGATTTTTATTTCCATTCGATCACTCCTTTCTGTGAGCTTCACCATAATAGGGGATGTAGGTGTACCTAGGTAGAAAGAGCATAAGGAAAAAATGACCCCAAATGTGGTTGGGGTGTCCGGCAGAGCCGGACTTTGCGTGGGTACACGATTTTTAAATTTGTACCAGGTGTGTACATGATTTGTACCTTTATTGTACACCCTTGTACCGTTTTTGTACATAGGTGATGTGGTGCTAGAAAGCTATTTATGGGATAGAAAAAGTCAGGTGGAAAGGTCTCCCATGTAGGACGTTTCTATCTGATGATCATGTAATATAGGCTCGTTTGTTCTTGCTTTTTTAGGGGATGTTTTTCTAAGTTTTGTTCTTGTTTTTGATTATTTTTTAAAAGAATAGGAGTTTCTTTTTAGACAATAAATCTCCGTATCTAATGCTTCGTTTTATTTCTTTAGGTGTTATCTTTTTTGGCCATTCTTTCTATCATTTTTTCTTCTTTTTACGAGGACATTTCTTTATAGTTTTGCTGCGTATATTTCCTTTTTCTATGGTATCTTTTCCATCGTTTTGTTTCTGCGAGAGAGGAGATCTTTACCAAAGATGGTCGGAGCTAAGGGTGATAAACCAATCAAAAAGCCTATTTGCACTATGGTCAATTCAGTGTGATGATTCAAATATACAGCTAAGAATGGCAACACCATGAATTTAGCAAATGATACTACAAGCCTTGAAATTAATATGAAAAGCATGCTTTTAGATAGTTGCTATAATTCATTTGAGAACACACAATGTACCGAGACCCTGTGCCTTTAGAAGGTTAAAAATCACATGTGATCTATACGAAGATATTGTATTTTTTGTTACCTATTCTTAAAATTATTTCTAAGTTATTTTTATAATTATCTTGCATTTCCTCTTTATATGATAGATCCCAAATATTAAGGATAAAATTCCTTGTTTGGGAATCCCAAATAACAAGGAGGAGAATTTATTGTTTATTAAAGGCGCTAAAATTGAGGCGAACAGTATTGAGGAATTAATGCTTGAAGGTGTTGATCTTGAGTTAGTGAAAAAAGAAATGAATCAATACGGTGTTTTTTCAGAAGATGAAATCACAAAAAAATCCGCTATTGAATTCTTCGTTACAGAAAACGAAGAAACACAAGTTGAAAATGCTGAGGTTAAAGGGCTGGGTTTGGTACTAAAGAATAACAACCAATCCGCTATAGAAATCACACGTTATGAAAACCAAAAATTAAACGATGTGAACTTCGTAACTAGGGCGACAGTCGTTACGAAAAACGACGCTCAAATTGTGAAACATAAACTTAAATTTGAAGACGGTGAGCTGGTTCATAAAAATGATGTAGAGACTACTCACCCTGAAATTACTTTTTATGGAGAAGAACTTTTGTCAGACAATGAAGTAAGTGCGGCAAATTCAGATCCTGATGAATTTTGGGGTGTTCCATGTTTTGATGTTAACCCGGCCAATGCAGAATGTTGTCAGTTCAGATATAATGGTCTCCCGTGGAAGGAACTTGTTGAATACAATTACTGCGGAGCAGGATGTACACGTTCATGGTTGGAGCCAGAAAACCCTCTTGACGCATGTTGCGAAACGCATGACTCTTGTTATGGTCGTAATTTTAATAGTTGCGCATGTGACTACGCCCTCCTAAACTGTGCAGAAGGAACTGACGAAGCAGGTGGCTCACGCCTTATCCTAGCTTTTGAAGCGAAAACGCGGACTGGAGTCTGCAGCTAATAGAACCCCCCACATTATTGAAATGTGGGGGGTTAAATGTGAATATCAACTTATAATTGATGAGATTTGTGTAATTATCAGGTAAATTACAATGGCTTCGACAGGGAGTGTAATCAATACATTTTTTAAAGTATTATATTTAATTTGCAACATGTATCCTATAAACCAAACGGCTGTCACCAATATCGGAATAAAAATCACCCCAGCATTTTCTTCTGGAGCAAAAGCTGAGACCGCCCAGGTTAAGAAAAGGCTAAATCCTACAGCCAGTACACCTATAATTATATTAATCGTATGTATATATTTTTTGGCCATTGTTGCCCTCCCCCCTAGCCTCTAAATTTATCTTGCTATCGTAATTTTATCTTTTAGAATAGGTTTTTGCAACGAAAAGAAAGTAATATTTTGTTATAAAGATCAAACATTTCCAATGTATGAAACTCATGCGTATATACAAACCCCATTTACATAATAGTGATAAATACTATGGCAATGCAAATGACCCTCATGACTTCATTACAGCCCTCCTCTGGAGCATAAGTAGAAACCTCTTACTGTTCTTTTTTTAGTGAATTATTGGTGCTTGCTCTGTGCATCGTCGTATTAATAAATACCAATTCTATTTTCTCCTCTACGTGAAAAGAAGTAGTTTTATTTTTTTCACCTTCTAACCCTTTCACAAATCCAAACTCTCCTATTCTAAATACGTTGGATGATCGCGCCGTTACGCTACCAGTCAAGTGTATTCGTTCGGTCGAGGTCAGAAAAGTAGTATAACGGGTTAGTCGGCGGTCCACGGCACGATTCATCTCCCAATATATCCTCATGAGGAACAGTTTTCGTGAAGGATATGAGCCACGAAATTCATGCTTGATTGGTAGAGAGGGACTACCTTATGAAATGCGCAGGATATTTTCTCCGAGAGCCGTTTGTCAAATGGCTTTGTTAACTCTCTTTATAAAACAATCACCTATCAATGGAGGTTTTTTATATGAGTACACAAAAAATTACGTTACCACCAGTATCAAAGCAAAGAACAGAAAATATAGGAGAGGATTTACCGCCTAACATCCTTTCAGTTGGAGCAAAAGCGAAATGGCAAAAGGGTTATTACGGAAAAGGTGTAGTTACTGCAATTATTGATACGGGCTGCGACACGAACCACCCAGATTTAAAGGAGGGGATCATCGGGGGGCATAATTTTACAGAAGAACATAACAGCGATGCCTCCATCATAGAGGACCTGAACGGTCATGGGACCCATGTGGCTGGAACTTTGGCTGGAGCTATTAACAAAACAGGAATCGTAGGGGTAGCTCCCGGGGCAGATTTACTCATTCTAAAAGCATTAAACAAAGAAGGAACAGGTTCTATACAAGCCCTGATTAAAGCGATCGACTACGCTATTGATTGGCGGGGTGAAAACCAAGAACAGGTGCGTATTATTTCCGTTTCCCTTGGATTGAAAAAACATAATGAAAAGCTTCATAAGGCCATTAAAAGAGCTGTCAACAACGATATTATCGTTGTTGCATCCTCCGGTAATGATGGGGATGGCAGTCTAAAAACAGATGAATTTAGGTATCCCGGTGCCTATAAAGAAGTGCAACAGGTAGGAGCCATCGACAAAGACCATGCTCCAGATGTAGCTTATTTCAGCAACACGAATGATGAAGTGGATGTATATGCTCCTGGAGTGAGCATTTATTCAACATCCTTAGATGGGGAATTTCGATCTCTATCGGGAACATCGATGGCTACCCCCCATGTGGCGGGAGCCGTGGCCTTATTAATCGAAGAATATGAATATATACTATTTCGAAAACTCTCCACAGAAGAAATTATGGCTGTCTTGAGGGAGCATACCACCTCTGTACGCGTCGGAAAAGATAGAGTCATTAGGTCGCTCCAGCTTGACCAGGAACACGTTCTTGAAAAGAAAGAAGATAAGTAAATACCGTTTATTCGGGCAAAATGTACACACATTATATTTTAGAAAAAATCTTCAAAAAAGGTAACCGGTCACTCGGTTACCTTTTCTCCCTTGTTTTCTATAAGTTTTACTTATAATCAACTCTTGCAGCTTATTAAGCATCAGGCACGATTCATTAAATTGCTAGGACAGTTACTAATTAAAGTATAGAAGAAAAAGAGGAGGTTCAAAATACACATGATTATTGAAGATTTCATTCCAAAAGCAAACACTAACAGACCCGGCAACCCAATACGGCCGTCACATATCACAGTTCATGAAACAGCTAATACCGATGTAGGAGCCAATGCTCAAATGCACGCGAATTATTTAAAAAGTGAAGAGGCGCAAGAACGTGAAGTTTCCTGGCATTATACAGTAGATGATTCTAAAACGTACCAGCACCTTCTAGAGGACGAAATAGGTTGGCATGCCGGATCGGAAGGAAACAAAAAATCTATCGGAGTTGAACTTTGTGTAAATAACGACGGAGACTTTTTTAAGACACGAAACCGTGGGATTAAACTCATTCGTTTGCTCATGAGGAAATGGGATATTCCTCTTTCCCGTGTTGTCCCTCACTACTATTGGACAGGTAAGGATTGTCCGGCCCAATTACTTAACGAGTGGTCAATTTTCAAAGATCAAATCGCTGACCGTAGTGAAGGGCCTTCCATTGTAGATAAGCCAATGCTTGAGGTCATTACGGAAGAGTTATGGGTGTATGACGAACCTGATTGGCAATCTAAATATGAAGTCGTTCAGGAAGGAGAAATTTTCACAATTGTATCTGAATTAACGGTTAATGGCTCGACAATGTACCAGTTAAAAAGCGGGTTATATATTACCGGTAATCGTGATTTTGTGAAACGTATATCTTGAAACTGAATAAGAGAGCATGACTATTCTTTGTCCTTTCATACCACTATATGTTTGGTTCCAATACGGCCCAATGTACGCTTAATAACTAATAAACGAGTATAACGTTATTGACCGTACGTTGAAGTTACGGAGTGTTAACAATATGCTATATAAGTTGAACTAGTGTTTTATAGCCTCACACATAAATGATCGATGACCTCTTCACGGTGATGTTGCATATCTTGCAGGAACTACCGGACCGCGTATACCCGAAAAGCCGGACATATAAAGCTTAAATTCAACTTATATAGTAAAACTTTTTTTCACCTTCTTGAGGGATTTCACCTTCATCACGCCCTAGATTCTTTACCTTTTTTTATCATTACAAAGAAATTGGCAATCGATGAAAATCTGCCAGTTTCTTTTTTTAGTGTGCTTGGTATAAATACGTTTGCAAGACAAAGTGAAATCTAATACTGCTCGAATGTAGGACAATAAATATAGCAGTTATGCAGGGGGCATAGCTCTTACTCAGAGGGGAGTCTTATAAAGGTTCTGGCTAAGAGAAAAGAAGTTTTCTATAGGAACAACCAGGGATGTTCTGGTGAATCGTAAGAAGTCAGACGAATTCATAGTAGACCCTGCTACGGATGGATTATCTACTAAGATATCAGCTACATGAAAAGATAGACGCAGTATATAGGCCGATGGCTCCGAACTTTTGGAAATTAAATATCCCCAAGCATAAAGCCTGGGGACGGACGAATACAAAGAAAGGAGACGGGCGTATTGCCTGCAACCATATTTTTCATACAGTGATTCAGAATAATAGTCTTGAAAAGGTGAGATTAAAGAGTTTTCAAAAACTTATCAAAAAAGCAAACGTAACTTATTGAATGGTGGTACACGAAAACGTACGTACGATGGTGAGAGAATGAAAGCGAATTACCTTTTCTACTCAGTGTCGCATTACGTAATAATGCTACTCAGTTTTTCCCTTCTAATTACCTTATAGCAGGCTTTCCCTACATAAAGTTCATTTTTCTTTCCGAGTTTCCGCGAGTAACTTTATAACCACTTGTTCTAGTTGGTTGAACTTTTTTTCCAGCCGCATGAGCAAAAATAGGGTTATGACAATTGGAAAACCTAAGTTTCCAATTAAATCTATCCAAAACGAGGATTCCATGTAATATCACTCACTTTTCAATAATTGTACTCAAATTTTTATTCGGTGTTTTCCTTTTTCTCTCGCCAATATCGCTGGATCTTATTGGCCGCATTATGAATATCTAATAAAGATTCGTATATTAATGTTTTCTCCTCGGCCGTCAAATCTGGATGGTCCAGCATTTTTGACATCGAATAACTTAAACATCTCGAATCACAAAAACATTGAAATAAATTAGAATTCACAGAACTCATATAAACACTTCCTCCTTGTTAGAGAATATATGTTTTATTTGGAGGCGGTACTCGGAATCGAACCGAGGTTCAAGGTTTTGCAGACCTTCGCCTTACCTCTTGGCTATACCGCCCCTAAGTTAATGTTTTTAATAAGTCGTCTTCCTTGAATCCTACGAAATGTTTCTCTGTACCATTTGGATATTTGATTAAAATAAATGGAATAACATTCACGTTGTACGATTTTACTGTATTTATATTTTCCAATTTATCTACATCCATGTACTCATAATTAAAACCATTATCCTTCAACCATTTCTTTGCGTTTTCGCAATGGATACACCGAAGTGACCCGTATAGATAAATTTTTGGTTGGTTCATTGTTTCACCCCCTTTATTTTGTTCTTTTATATAAAGAGAATACATTTACTGAAAGTCAAAACGTTTTAAAAGTGTTAAAATTATGGGAACATACGTTCCTTTTTATTATGTAAATTTTTGACTAATGGGAAACTTCATTCTCTTTATAAATAGAAAGCGTATACACGCAATATAGGAGGTGAATGAAAGTGGATTTAAAAAACGTATTTTCAAATGAACACATTGCTAAAATGAAGGAGCCAATTATGGGGTACAGCCAACATTTTAACGAAAATATACGCTAAGCAAATATTTGGAACATAAAAGCCGGATTTCTCTACGCTAAGAGAGACCCGGCCTTGTAAAGCTTGTTCATTTTCCACTTATATTGTTCAACAAACGCGCCCGTTTGCTTAAGACCATCCCGCTGTTTGTTTAGGGCTACACGTGCATAAGCATGATGAATTGTCTTTTTGATCAGAATGACTTACTATAGGGTTGGGTTATATTATACATTGGAAAGGAGGTAGTTGAAATGTTTACGTTGGAAGAATTTGTGGACGAAGTGAAGCAATTTGTTGTGTTCATGATGTCCATTTTTGGAACTTTGCTAAATGACGGGACACGTATGTCTAATTTCAGCCTTGTTTCAAAAATAAAACAGCTCTGACGTAAATTTTTCTTACCTCTATACAAACGGTATAAGAATGAGACAGGATTATCCTTCGCTCAACCACAGGTAAGTCTTTCACCTGTGGTTTTTTTCGTCAGAGCAATAGGAGGATATCCAAATGGAAATGCATTTAAGGAAAAACATTCGTTATATATATATCTATATTTTTGTCGCTCAATTATTTTTCGATCGTGCCTTATGGGTTATTTACCTGAGCGATTCTGGCTTAAGTATGAGTCAGATTGGTGTTGTCGAAGCCCTCATGCACTTAAGTGTCGTATTGTTTGAAATTCCGACCGGGATGATTGCTGATTTATATGGAAGAAAGGTGAGTCTATTCGTTGGTAATGTGCTCAGTATCGGATACGGGAGCATTATGCTAATCAGCGATTCATTCTCCTTGTTCGGAGTGGCATTAATGACACTCGGTGTCGGAATGACCTTCCAATCTGGTGCAGAGGAAGCACTCGCATACGATACGTTAAAAGAAAAAAACCTAGAACATCAATATACGAAAGTGTTTGGAAACATGACGGCATTAGCTTTATTATCGCTCAGCCTAGCCAAACTAGTGGGTGGCTGGATGGCTGGAATCAGCTGGGAACTGGTATATGGAGGGATTATCATTACTCATGTATTATCCCTGATTCCAATATGTTTACTACATGAGCCAGTTAAAGAAAAAAACTCGGTTCCCCATCTTAGTGTAAAGCAACAATGGATGGATCAACTAAGAATAGGTATTAATATATGGAGAAACAATCAATCGATTCATATACCAATTATCTTTTTTGTCATGGTCACGACTTCTATCATCATTTTAACTTTCTATGGACAAGAGTATTTCACACGGCTGGGATATAGTTCTTTTGTGATTGGGATTATTTTCACAGTAGAAGGGTTGCTAGGTGTCTTAATGGCCAAGATGGCTCACAGGCTAGAGAAAAAATGGAGCTTTCTTAACATTACAAACTATGGTTATGTGTTGTATTTAGCCTTCTTCTTATTATTTATTTACTCACCAAATTGGGCTATCGTGCTATCGTTTTTAATATTATCGCAGCTTGTTACTTTGTTTGAACCCATTTTTTCAAATTTCATTCAAAATAAATTGCAGAGCAATGTCCGTGCTACCTTTTTCTCCATGATTAGCGTAGTGAATAGTTTCAGCATTATGATATTGTTTCCGTTATTCGGATATATGATTGATACTATTGGCTTTAAACATGGATTCCTTTGTTTGTTCATCATACTCTGTTTACTCTATGTATTTGGTATAAGCAAAACTATAAAGAGGTAACCGAAAGTGGAGTCTATTCTAAGGCTCCACTCTTTTCTTCTTCCCCAAACTGGCCCTTTAACGGAACAACTCTATTGTTACTCGAGAGTTCCTTAGTTCACTTTCATCTTTAGAAATTCCCCCCCTTCATTATAAAAATACCTTTTTAGATATTCAAAGAGGCAAAATTTTGCATCCTTTTTATAAACATCATAACTTTATATCAAGCTACAATTTATCTTTTCAAAGTCAGTCAAAGCTTCTCATAGATTTAAATTTAAATACACATTATCAAGATCATCTTGTGTCATGCCAATATAAGCCAGGGTAACACTTGGTGCAGAGTGGTTAAACAATTTTTGAAGAATAGAGAGGTCAACGCCAGATTGATACGCATGATAGCCAAAAGTTTTTCTTAATGTATGAGTCCCAATTCTTTCTTTTATTCCTACGGCTCTTGCTGCCTCATTAATAATACGATAGGCTTGTTGTCGCTTTAATGATTCTTTGCCTTTCCTGGAGCGAAATAAAGGTTCGTTCTCTTCATAGTTTCTTGTCATTAAGTAATCTTTGATTGCCTTTTTGGAAGTATCACCAATGGGAAAATCCTTAGACTTTCCCGTTTTTAGTTCCCGAATGGAAATACGGTCTTTAATATTACGTTTTCCATCGATCACATCAACAATTCTTAATTGAAGCAAGTCGCTAATTCGCAGTCCGGAATTAATTCCTACATTAAAGAGACAATAGTCTCTTATATTAGTAGCTTTTAAAATTTTCTTGATTGCAATAATCTGTTTTCGATCCCGAATCGGTTGAACATATTCCAAAATAACCCCTCCGAAATTATGATTCTTAATGTATACTATTATATAATATGTATGATTCAAAAAGCTAAGAATAATACGATAGATAGAAAAGTCTATAAAAACCCTTATCTATCAAGGTGTTTAGGATTTCCTTGAATGATACAAAAGATAGTTATGTATCATTCGTAAGAACCAATTTTCTCAAGAAAGGAGCTTTTATATTATGTACGCCCGAGTAAGAGAATTACTAACTTCAGAGGAAAGAAAAACGTATATGTCGATTCCTAATGAATTGGATGAATGGACATTAGGTACATATTTTACGCTTAGCCAACATGATTTGGACGTCACCCTTCGCCATAGACGTGACTATAATCGATTGGGTTTTGCGGTACAACTCTGCATTATCCGATTTTCAGGATGGACGTTATCTGATATAGATGAAGTTCCTTCAAATGTCATTTCCTATATTGCTAAACAAATTAAAGTGGATCCAAATGAGTTGCCAAAGTACTCAAAACGAGAAGCTACTAAATATGAGCATTTGGTAGAAATCCGTAAGGAGTATGGATACCGAACGTTTACAACCTCAGAATATCGCCAACTTGCTAGACTTCTATTCGATGATGCTATGGCCAATGGAAACCCTACTCACCTTATCCAAACTGCAATTCAGATATTGCGAAAGTGGAAAGTCATTCTACCGGGTATGGCCACCATTGAAAGGGTCGTCTGGGAAACACGTAAACGAACGGAACAACATATTTTTCAACACTTTAACTACTCCCTAACGTCATTTCAACTTGAAAAACTGGATCGTTTACTATCGCCAATGCCTGATGACAGTGGAAAAACATATTTATCATGGTTAAGAGAGATTCCAGGGCAATCATCTCCAGATGCCTGTTTAAAAGTAATTGAACGATTAGAATACATTAAAACACTTCAACTTAATGTAGCAACTGAGACCATACACCCCAACCGTTTGCGACAACTATCTAAAATAGGTGCTAGATATGAACCTCATTCCTTCCGCCGATTCACTAAAGAAAAAAGATATCCCATATTAGTAGCTTATTTACTCCATCTGACCCAAGACTTAATTGATCAAGCATTTGAAATTCACGACAGACAAATCATGACCCTTCAAGCGAAAGGGCGTAGAGCTCAGGAGGAACTGCAAAAGAAGAACGGGAAATCAGTGAATGAGAAGGTCATCCATTATGCTCGCTTAGGTGAAGCTCTTATAAAGGCACGCGAAGAAGAGCTGGATCCTTTTGCAACCTTAGAAACCATCATGCCATGGGAAAAATTTGTTACTTCTATTGAGGAAGCCAAAGATTTATCTAGACCGATAAATTATGATTATTTAGATCTCCTAGAGAATCGCTTTTTTTACCTACGAAAATATACACCGACTCTACTAAAGGCACTTGAATTCCGTTCGACCAAATCAACAGAGCCATTAATGAAAGCATTAGATACCATTCGTGAAATGAATGAATCTAATAAACGCAAAGTACCAGAAGATGCTCCCTTGGATTTTGTATCTAATCGGTGGCAAAAGCATGTATACGAAGAAGATGGGACTATTAATCGGCATTATTATGAAATGGCAGCATTAACGGAGCTTCGGAACCATGTAAGGTCAGGGGATATTTCCATTGCCGGGAGTCGACAACACAAAGACTTTGAGGATTATCTAGTTTCCAAAAAAGAATGGGAGATTGCCTCTGCAACAAACGCAACAAGGATTGCCGTTAGTTCGTCTGTAGATGATTATCTTGAAGAACGACGAAGTTCTTTATTAAAACGTCTTCAACTCGTAAAAGAGAATATTCATGAATTAGAAGGAGTCAATCTGACTAACGGAAAACTTCACATTCAACGGATTGAAAAAGATGTCCCGGAAGATGCCCGGACATTCAGTGCATCCCTTTATCGTATGCTTCCACGCATAAAATTAACGGATTTATTGATGGAAGTTTCCAGGTGGACAGGATTTGATAAAGCATTCATTCACACGTCCACTGGAAAACCCCCGCATCAAGAAGAGAAACCCATGATACTGGCAGCACTAATGGGTATGGGGACAAATATTGGGCTCACGAAAATGGCGGACGCAACACCAGGAATCTCCTATCGACAAATGGCAAACGTTGCTCAATGGCGAATGGATGAGGATGCTTTAAACCGGGCGCAAGCTACTCTTGTTAATTTCCATCATAAAATGGCTTTATCATCATTTTGGGGGGATGGAAGCACATCATCTTCTGATGGAATGCGTGTACAAGTTGGTGTTTCTTCTTTACATGCAGATGCTAATCCCCATTACGGTTCCGGAAAGGGAGCAACTATTTATCGATTTACAAGTGATCAATTCTCAAGTTTTTACACCAAAGTCATTAATACCAATGCTCGTGATGCAGTTCATGTCATCGATGGGTTATTACATCATGAGTCCGAGTTGAACATTGAAGAGCATTACACAGATACAGCTGGCTATACGGACCAAGTGTTTGGTTTATCTCATTTGCTCGGATTTCGCTTTGCACCAAGACTTCGCGACTTATCCGATTCTAAACTATATACTTTTGATGTAATGGAAAACTTTCAAGAAATTAATGATCTTTTTCGAGGGAAAATTAACACCCAAATCATCCGGGATAATTTTGATGATGTATTACGGTTGACGCATTCTATACGGGAGGGAACGGTTTCTGGATCCCTTATTATGGGCAAACTTGGATCTTATGCAAGACAGAACAAAATATCAAAGGCACTTAGAGAAATCGGAAGAATTGAAAAAACTATATTTATACTTGATTACATTTTAAATGAATCGCTGCGTCGGCGTGTACAACGAGGACTAAATAAAGGAGAAGCCATGAATGCCTTGGCTAGGGCAATCTTTTTTGGAAAGCATGGAGAATTACGAGAACGGGCGTTACAAGATCAACTGCAAAGAGCAAGCGCTTTGAACATTATAATCAATGCGATTAGTCTTTGGAACACAGTTTATCTTACAGAAGCCACTAATCATTTAAAACAAAACGGAGAATTAGATGAGGACTTGTTATCTCATGTATCACCACTGGCATGGGAACATATTAATTTTCTTGGTGAATACAAATTCGAATCCAATAGTAAGACTGGTTTACAGTATTTACCATCATTGAATATAACTAAAGCCGGAACTCCTTAGCGTAGGAGAATTCGGCTTTATGTTCCAATTATTGGCTTAGCGTATATTTTCGTTAAAATGTTGGCTGTACCCCTTATAGAGAAAACGACGACTTTTTTTCAGATCCTTTGATTCAATCTTTTATGAACGAAGGGAATAATAAAGAATTGTTTAGAGAAGCTACGAACGAAAATAACTTTGAAGCGTCCAACTGTCTGGATCAGCGCTTTCGGGAATTCTATTTAAGGGTTCGATTGATTCATTATGCCGATAAATTGGCTCGTTTATACGTGAAATCTTACGGAGAAAAAAAGAGGAAACACTATGCGGAACTAACGTTGGACACATCTGTCCAAAACGGAAGTGAAGGAGAAACATCCATAAAGGATCTGTATCCTCATCCGCAACCGCCCCTTGTCGAGGAGACGGCACGCTCTATCGAAGATATTCTACCCACGAAAAAAATGATTCAGATCTACCAGTCATTTAGTAAGCAAAAACAAATCATTCTTCATTTATGGGTTTATGTTCAGTTATCTATCAGAGAAATTGCAGAAGTCCTTTCCTGTTCTCCTCAAAATGTTTCCAAATTGAAAGCGAAAGCGTTGAGTCAATTACGAGAAGGGAGGGACAGGCGTTGAATAAGAATGAAATTATCATGGAAGTCGTAGAAAGAATGAATGCGAGGATTGAAACAGGTGCCAAAGGCACGGGTTTTCAGGATAGAGAGGATGTAAAACAAGATATCCATATGCGTCTTGTGAAGGTGGCTCACGACATGGACGTTATATCATTTTGGACCTTTAAACAAAACTTTGAAAAAAATACGGAGAATGGTTGAAAAATTACGGCTTCTTCTTCTTTTATAGATAGACCAACAAAAAAGGAGAGATTTTACATGAATATTGATAACCAATCCATTCATTCAAACGAAGTTCCAAGGTGATCGACATGGTTCAGAAACAACGATTTGTTGTATTTTTATATTTAACAAAGCTCAGTCGATGGAAACTTTGGGCCAAAACTGAATCTAATGTTGAAAAGTTCAAGAAGCCACAAGGCTTTATGTGGATGAGGATGTAGGCCGGATGACTATGAATCTTTTATAGCTGGAAGCTACTCACCCACACACTGACAAAGAGATAGAAGAGAAATTAAAAGAAATGGGTGTATTTACGGAAAAAGTAACTTCACCCGTAGAAGAAAAATATATTCAACTTTTATAGTGCAGTTTTTTGTTACTTTTGTGAGGATCTGAATTATGGGATGTTTTGTATTGTTGAAAGTAACGGAGCTTTAATTACAAGTTGTGAAATTTTATGAAGGGGTGTATTTTTGTGGATGAAATGGTGCTTTTAACACAAGAGTGGGTAAATGAAACTTACGGAAATAACCCGGGTTACAATACCATCGATGAAAATGGTAAAACTGGATGGAATACAATTCATGCTTTAACACGAGCGCTTCAAATTGAACTGGGAATTACTAATACAGCTGATAACTTTGGAGCTGGAACGTTAGCGAGAGTTAGAGGTATCACTCCTATATCTAAAAATTCGAATATCAATAAAAATATTGTGAAAATTATTCAGGGAGCATTGTATTGTAAGGGGTACGGTCCTGGGGGAGTTACAGGAACTTATGGGTCCGGAACTGAAAGAGCGGTGACCGTTTTACAAAGAGATATGGGAGAAGATAATCCGAGTGGAAGTGTGGATGGGAAATTTTTTAAAGCTTTACTATCCATGGATGCTTATTCTTTATTGTATGGAGGAGAACAATCTATTCGTACCGTCCAGCAATGGATGAACAAAACTTACATCCATAGGAAAAACTTTTTTTATATGCCTTGTGATGGACTATACTCCAGAAATACGCAAGAGGCTCTAATCTACGCTATTCAATATGAAGAAGGTTTGAGTGATTCAATTGCTAATGGTCACTTTGGTCCTAGCACTCAGAGCTTGTTACCTACGCTGCAAGTGGGTGATGCGGATGGTACCGACAATTTTGTTAGATTGTTTCAGGCGGCTATGAGGTTTAATGGATATGATGTTTCATTTGACGGCCAATTTGATGCAAATTTGAGTAGTAAGGTTAAGGACTTTCAATCTTTCACTAAATTAACTGTTAATGGACAAGCTGACTTCCAAACATGGGCTTCTTTATTAGTAAGTACCGGAGATCCGAGCCGTGACGGGAGTGCTTGTGATTGTATTACGGAAATAACTCCTGCTCGAGCCGAAACTTTGCGACAGCATGGTTATGAAACTGTAGGGCGATATCTAACAAATGTACCTGGCGGTTTAAATAAAAAAATCCAACCAGGGGAATTGGAAAACATTTTTAATGCTGGGCTCACAGTTTATCCAATATACCAAACTGTAGGAAGAGATGCTTCTTACTTTAATGAAGAGCAGGGTAAGGAAGACGCAATTTCAGCTTTTAAGGCAGCTCAAGACTATGGTTTTAAGGATGGAACCATCATTTATTTTGCTGTGGATTTTGATGCGTTAGGGTATCAGATCTCAGGAAATATTATTCCTTATTTTCGATCAATTAAGCAAAGTCTAAATGTTTTGGGATATGACTACAAAGTAGGTGTTTATGGAGCTAGAAATGTCTGTATCCAAGTATCTGAGGCTGGTCATGCGGTGAGTAGCTTCGTAAGTGGTATGTCTACAGGATTTAGTGGGAATCTAGGTTATCCTCTTCCTGGTAATTGGGCTTTTAATCAAATTTCAACAATTACAATTGGATCTGGAGACGGTCAAATTCAAATTGATAATAACATTAAATCCGGACGTGATAATGGAGCTTCTTCAGTAAGTAGTGAAGTTTCCAACAATGATCCTAGTGTGCATAGTGTTAGCTCACCATTTGCTGAAATTCAAGAGATTTATAGCTCAGAATCTGTAGATACTATAAGCTATTCTAAGGCTTATGATATTAAGCTTGGGCGAATAGAAGGCGAGCTAACAGGACAAATTATTTTTGGAGATGCTAGTAAAGGTAATTGGGACTTAGGAGTCGACAAAGCTATAAATGGTGACGTAATGGATGGAATTATAAACCAATTTTTAAATAAGATGTTAGAAGATGGTTATCTTCCTTCTGGAGTAAATGAAGTTACAGAGGCACGAGCAGAAGTTGACAGAATAATGGATAAAATTCCGAATATCTCGGAGATTAGAGTTGATCAACTGAATCCTAAGTTATCATCTGAATCTCCATTTTTCATAATGGAATACCTTGTTATAGAGATAATGAGAAAATCTGCCCCTAGTGTATACGTAAAAGAAAAGTTAGCTCTAACCGATGTAGATTGGGATGAAGATAAACTGCAAAAAGAGGCACAAATTATAATTTTAATCTTAATTCTTGCTTATGCTACTTCGTTTGCGGTAAGTGCAGCAGTAATAGCTGCACTTGGAAAGCGCTTAGGTCAGGCTTTAGCTAGATCTATGGGTATGTTATCAAAATGATTTCAATTTAAAATATATGAGTGTAAACCTTTTTTCACAAAAAAATTATCTCTCTTATAATGAAGGGAGATAATTTTTTTGGTTTATCTATGAATGATATAGTTTTAAAGACAATAGATACAAGAAGTGGGAGTTGAGTCTTTGTTTAAGAAAGTGTATGCCGTATTTATTATTGAATTTATTAGATTTCTGTTATGGGTGTTATTTTCCCACCCAGATAAAAAGCGTGAGAAAAAAGACGTTAACAATAGTATTGAAGATTTAATGAAAATAGCACAACAAAATCTAGTTAAATCTCAACGTCTAAATCAAGACCTAACTAAAGGGATGGTATCAGGACCTACTAAATCAATTAAGAAATTAATAAATGCATTTGAAAAAAATCGGTATTTATTAGAAGAAGATGAGCAGGAATTTTATTTACAAGTAGCTAGAGTTTGGGCAGGGGGACTTTTCAATAGTTATTATATAGCATTGATTTGTAGTGGAATCTTTTTGGTTACTTATTTAAGTACCTTTTTTCTTCATCCTTACCTTAGTGGATGGAGTACTGTTATTTGGATGACGATATTGTTTTTTAGTGCAATTATTGGAATTATTAATGCTTTACGTATTGAAGGAGGAATAAAATGGCTCCTTCTACTTCTTAATGTCTTTTTCTTTATTATCTTTATTATGATAATGAGTTGACTTTAAAGTTCCATCATATGCTGTGTTCTTTTACTAATAGCAAAACATCATTATCGCTCGCAAGTAGCTAAAGAGTAGACAACAAGGGGGGATTATATATAAGTGCTTATTTTATTTTCCCTTGTCCTACTGATGGAGTGGTATTGTTTGGATGTTGACATTTATAAAGGTTGTACCAAAGACTTTAAGTTATTTAAACTTTCTTGTGCAGTTGATTCATTATAATCATTTTCATCATTTTTACCATTAGAATAAAAACTAAGAAGACCATTTCTAGAATCATTAATCAAACAAATATGCCAAGGGCAGGGAGGATATTTAAGATGGAAAGTTATACTTATCGGGAGAATATTTTCAATTTTTCTCAAAAACCATCGATAATAAAAGATGTTGAAGGAAACGAGGCATATGAAGTACAACTTTATTATTTAAGTGGAGTTCAGAAATTATTAACGCAAGGACTGGGCCGTGTCACTAATGGAGCCACAAATATATTCAATCGTAGATAACAATTATTGTCTTTGTTCCAAAACTCGTCCTTTTCTGTACACATAGTCATTGCATACGAAAAGGATCTTTTTTTATGTATTTCATGTACAAAAACCCTGTTCATTATTCAATGTTCATTAACCTCTGTTCTTTCATCTTATGGTACAATGAAATACGGGAAAAGAGAAATGAGGGATAGAATGTTTATAGGATATGCACGTGTTTCTACAGGATTACAAAATTTGGACTTACAATTACATGCGTTAACCGATTATGGATGTGAGAAAACGTTCCACGATAAAATGAGTGGAACGAAAAAACAACGCCCAGGTTTAGAGGAGGCTATTCATTATGCACGTGAAGGAGATACGATTGTCGTTTGGCGTTTAGATCGTTTAGGAAGAAATATGCAGGATTTAATTCAACTGGTAAATGAATTAAATGAACGAGGCGTAGCTTTCCATAGTTTACAGGAAAATCTGACGATGGATAAAAGTAATGCGACCGGTCAATTAATGTTTCACTTGTTTGCGGCCTTTGCCGAATTTGAACGGAATTTGATTGAGGAACGCTCGGCTGCAGGACGAACAGCTGCAAGAGCAAGAGGACGTCTCGGAGGACGTCCGGAGAAGTTTGGGAAAAAAGACATTGAAATGATGCGCTCTTTGATTACCAATGGGACTCCTATCAAAGATGTTGCGGAGAAGTGGGGCGTGTCCCGAACTACAATTTATCGTTATTTGGAAAAAAAGTAGATAGTGTAATCAACGGTGATAAAATCCCTAATAACAACGGTTTCAAATTCCCCAATAATAACAGATAATTATTTCTATACTAGATGATAATAAGAGTGGTTAAGTCTTCTTCTTCAGATGTGTCTTTTTCTTTTGCTTCGTAATAAAACGTACTTTTAGGAAGTTGTAGGACAGTACACATTGCTGATACCGAGTATCTGTGACGGTTATTCTGTATCACATTTACTTTCGTCCTATGATCAGCGCTGCTTGCTTTAAAATGTCGTTTTCCATGTTTAGGCGCTGGCTCTCTTTGCGCAATTGAATAAGTTCTTTTTGTTCCGGTGTGCGGTTATCTTCTTTAAAGGAACCGGATTGCCAATACTGACTGATCCATCGGTCAAAAGAAGAAGACGTCAATTCATACTCTTTAATAATCTCTTTTCTAGACTTACCATTTTCATAAAGTTGAACAATCTGTTTCTTAAATTCCTCTGTAAACGTACGACGATTTCTTTTGGTCAAGGTCCGCTCTCCTCGACTGAAATATTTAGTAAAGTGTACCGGACCTTAACGAAACTGTCCAACCAAGTGTAGCCTATCCATTAATCGACATTTTGATGGTTGCCTCTATACCATTAGATCGCGAAAAAACTTAACTAAGTAATTCTCGATTTCATTTTAAATATGCTATAGACACATAAAAGAACCAAAACAGCATAATATTAGCTACTCCAAGTACTTCTAATCTATCTTTTTCATTTATAGCTTCCTACATATCATTGCTAGAGATAGAGCATAAATTTTTTCTGATCTATAACCAAGGCTAGTACAAACTTGATCTATTAAAGGGATATTCCTTCTAATAAAGTCCCTTGAGTCAGAGATAGTTCTTTTATTATTTCCACCCATTGATTCAAATTTAGATGAAATTTCTTCAAGAACTTTTTTTCCTTTTTCTTCTATGATTTGATTAATCCTTTTAACAGAATGTTGATTTGAAAATACTAGTGTAGTTTCGATAATTTCATCAATATCTTCAGTCATAGTAGATAGTCCTAGAGCAGTAAAAAGATATTTTTCATCTAAAAAAAGTAATGTAAAAGCCATTTCTTCTAAGTCTTTTGTAAGAGTATCAGTTTTAATAATTAATACCTCCACACCTTGGTGGGTTTGGATACAGCTGTAATTTGTCCCCACATAGGCCGTTTGATTTTATAATCATGGGTTGTTTCGCAATTATTTTTTCTTTCTTTCTGTAAAATAGTTTTAAATATTTTTTCATTGGCTAACCTTGCACCATCAATTAATTTCGCAGCTGGACCTAAACTTAATGAACTATGAATACTAGAAACAAATAGGTTAGGATGGTTCTTTGCTTCCAATGTTTGATCATTCAATATAGGGTAATCTCCAAACTTTTTTATGGGTGGATCAATATTCGGTAAGTTATTTGGTTTTAATCCGTGAGCCTTTATTAATTCACAACAAGTTACTGTTTTACCAGTGGACAATTTACAAGAAATTAATCCTTGATCATTCTCTTGATAACTGTCAATTAACGTATGCTGATGGACATTCAGTAGTCCTTGTTGTATAAATTTTTTAAAAAGATGAAAATGTTCTAACATGCAACTACCTCTTAATTTTTCGTCAAGTAACTGCTTGCGTTCTTCTATAGATTTAGACAAGAATTCAAATTGGCCTTCTTCTCTAAAATATTTATGAGGGACATCGGAGCATAAAAAACGTAGTTCATCCCTTATCACCCAATCAACTTTATGTCCTTTCCTAATACTGTCAAGAATTAAATGACCTGCTGTGTTTCCACCACCGGTTATAACGACTCTATGACTATTCCGTTTTGAAGCCTTTATAGATTTGAAAATATTGTCATTATTATAACCTTGTCCTAAAGCTAATATTACATATTTTGATTTGATTACTTTGCCATTTTTATTTTTAATTATCCATTTGTTCGCTTTGTCGTCGCGAGATATGCTTTCTACATTAAATTGAAATGCTTTTTCTTGAAGATCATGAATTCGGACGACTCCTTCAGTATGTTTCATAAAAATATCAAGTGCTGGTAGTGATCTTTCAAACTTTCTAGCGAGTTCTAAGCCTTTTTTTTCAGCATGGGTTAACCATTTCGACTTCAAGCGTCCGAAATCAGCTAACCCTATATCTTCATTAGGGGCTAAATGGTGTGTATACGGGCTTCTCATTACTTTTTGATTTATTTGATTAGTTCTCGAATGAAAATTTTGTGCGAAATTCTTATTTTTATCCAAAATTACAAGGTCATTGTTAAACCCTAGGTGAGATGCTCGCGCTGCCAATCCAATTCCTATTAGTCCACTTCCAATAATCACTACTTTTTTTTCAGTAGGGAGATGTGCATTTGATTTTAAGCTTGGTAATTCCAATTTAAAAGGGTTTCTTTTGTGTTCTAATGATGCAAAACTTTCTAAATCGAATTTTAGTTTTCCAACAGTATCACAATCTGAATTATAAATCATAGAAACTACCCTTTCGTCACGATAAAGTAGGTTATATCGATAATTCTTCCTCTGATAAGTCCGGTTCATTTGTTTTAAATGCAACTATTGCCCCAAATACCAAAATTATTCCCATTATAAAAAGCGGGGTTCTTACATCGAATAATTGAGTTAAACCGCCGGCATAAAGTCTAGAACCTAGGCGAGACACACCATCCACTGAAAGACTAGCAGTATTCACTCTAGCTAATAATCTATTTGGGGTATTTATTTGGTGGGTACTTGCATGTACTACAAACGAAATAGATAGACCGCAATCCAATAAAAATGCACCTATTAAAACAACTGTATAAGACGAGGCTACTGCGAGTATAATGCCACCTAGGGAAGATAATGTTAACGCTCCTGTCAACACATATTTCCATGAGTATTTGTTTAAAGTTTGTAGTATTAATACACCTACTATGGCACCGACTCCCATTGCTGATAGTAATGATCCTGCTTGACCTGCATTTAACCCTAAGTTTTGTTGAGCTAAAATAGTAATTAGAAGAATCGAGGACATTGCACAAAAACCTAAAATTATATTGATTAATAAAAAGCTACTTTGAAATTTAGTTTTAGATATATATGTAATCCCTTCTTTCAAGTCCTTCCAAATTAGAGCAAAATTAAAAGTTAACCTCTGATGACTTTCTTTTTCATTAGCTGGTTCTTTTACTTTAACAATGGCAATAGTTAAAAGTGAGACTACAAAGCCTAGTGCAGTTACAGCTATAGCCCATTCAGCTCCGAAGTTTAAGAAAATAATTCCAGCGATTGCTGGACCAATAGCAGAAGCTATTGAGTCGGCTCCTTCAGTAAGGTTATAGGCTTCTCTTAAATGTTCTCTTCCCACTGCATACAATAAAAATAATTTATATGAAGTACCAAAAAATACCTCTACACAACCCAATATTAGAGCTATACACATAAATGCCCAAACAGATAAGCTTTCTGTTAATATAAGAAATATTAATGATAAAATTATAAGTATTCTTATGGTCTCAGAAACAAGGGCAGTACTTTTTTTTGGCAACTTTTCTATCCAAATACCAGCTGGCAGAGCAAAAACTATAGGTGCAACCTGTTCAGTTGCTAATACTATACCAGCAGCTAGTGGAGATCCGGTCATTTCAAGTACTAACCAAGGAAATGCAAAATCTAAAAACCTAGATCCAAATATAGATGCGAATCTCCCTACCCATAAGATCCGAAATGTACGAACTTTCAAGAGTTTTGGTATCACCTAGAGACGCACCTGCCCGTTGATAGATATAAGAACATAACACCACTAATGGATGTCATGTTCTTATATATTACTTATTGAGATATTGCATGATTTTCTAAATTATATACTTCTGGCAAGTTAACATTTTGCACCACAGGAACAATCTCCATTTTAGGTAAATGTTGATTAGTTTGGACCCCCGTGATTACATCATCATAATCTGGGTTATCAGGAGCTATTCTAGCTGGATGGGCAGTTAAGATTTCAGGAACCTTTGTGTGTACTTTGAAAAACTTAAGAACTGTTTCACCAGGTCTTACTGGTTTACCTCCATAGTAAACCACCACATTTTTTTCGGGAATGTATCTAACGTTTTCAAAATTCCTAGACATCAGCAACTCAGGAGAATCTCCATCCATCGCTACAGAAACATTTTCCCCTAGAACCATCTGCCAAGTTGCCCAAGTGTGATTGCTTAAGTTAGTCTCGGCTTTTACCACAGTCCATTCTCCTGCGCTCGGTAATGGAGTTCTCATATTAATCACATATCCACTTGCATCAATTGCCCCAGTTAACATCACAATTCTACGTTTTTCATCAATGGCTGCAGTAGTATGAATATCAGTTGCTCTCATCTTGAAACTCCCTCCTTAATTTTGAAATCGCTTTCATTTTAACAACTTTTTGTCGATAATTCAATATTTTCTAAATATTTAGATATAATTTATAAAAATAATAATGTGTTATGTTCTAGATAGATGTGTAATAAAGTTCAAAATTATTAATTTTTTGCACTAAAAGGAGAGAAGATTAATGAGGCAGTTATTTAATAGTAAGATAATAAATGGGTCTCCCGATTATTTAATAATAGAAGAAATAGGAGAACTCAAAGGTACTCATGAGTTTGAACAATTAATAGCAGAAACCATGAAGTTTGTTGTAAATAAAAATATAAAAAAAGTATCTATTGTACTAAATAATCAGGAAGCCCTGAATACTAGCTACCTTGAATACCTGGAAAAAAGGGGATTTTTTCAACATGAAATTCAGTATTTTTATTATCGAAATTTAGAACAACTTCATATTTCAAATGAATTGGATTCAATTTCATTAAGTTCTCTTAAATGGAATGATGAGTATTTATTTAAAAAAATCTGGGAGCAATCTATGGTATATTCATTAAATGCCCCATCCCAAACGACTATTGAAAGACAATTTGAGGGGATGAAGTCAGAGATAGGGAATAATTACAAGGGTAATTGTTTGACTATATCGAAAAACAACATTCCTATAGGTGTTACCATACCTCATATTGAGCAGGGAAAATTGGATGAGGGGCGTATTTTTTACTTTGGACTACTCCCAGAGTATAGAGGAAAAGGACTTGGTAGGTTAATTCACAAAAAATCTCTACAATATCTTAAACAATTAAAGGCGGGTTATTACATTGGTTCAACGGGCCATAAAAATCATATAATGCAGAATGTTTTTAAAGATAATAATTGTAAATTTTTTGATGAAAGAATAACTTATCAGTTTTTAGGAAACACAGCCGATAAGAAAAAGTGATAAATGGTCGGTTGATATATCTGTAGGTTCTTGTTTCAAGAGCGTGCTTTCTTACTTTACTTTGATCCCTGACCATGGAGCTTAATTAACCGAACTCATTTTCATTTTTCCCTTAATACAAGTTTGCTTCATCGTAAGAGTATGCTTTGAAACAAAGATGTTTCGAGTCATTTTATATTAGATATTGAAATGGTGAACAGGTAAAAGTATAATGAATACATATTACTAGTTATTTTTGCTCTTTGGAGCAGTTGTCTCTCCGTTTGCAGGAGAATCAACACAGTTATTAAACTCATGCCCTTTGAGGCAGAGCGTGGTATGTAACAAGCTACACAAGAATTCGAGTGGATTATCTTAAAACAATCATAGAGCGATATTTTGAAGACGATTAGCATCATTTCTGACTAGAAGTGACTTCCTAATGGTCTTTTTTATATGCAAAAAATCAGTGAAGAGGGTGATGAAAATGGAGTGATCAACGCAGTTGTAGAACTGAGCTGTCACACGAGGAAGAAAGAGGTTTCAAATTCAAATTAATTTAAAAAGGGGCTAATAACATGGAAAAAACAATGAAGAAAGCTGGTAAAGGACTTCGCTTGGGGTTCAATTTAGAGGAATCGAGGTTCCAAGAGAGTGTCGTGGATATTCCTGCAGAAGCAGATTATCAAACCTATAACTCGATCATCGGTTCCCAATATATCGATATTGTGAGGTTCAATGATAAATACGACATTGTAGTGGGTGATGAAGGGTTGTTTGTATCTCGAAATCCTGTGATTAGAGTCCATACACCTTATGAAGATGTCGAATTGTCAGGGAATTTACTATTTTTAAAAAGAGTCGATACTGAAGAAGGAGTGGACTCATCAGGCATGACTCCAGGAGAAATTCTCGAATTGCTTCTCGAATTGAACGGCAATGTAGAGATAATAGGAGTATGCAAATGATGAGATATGAAATTGTAGAACGGTTGGACGAATCAAAAATAAAGCAATGCCCTCAGTGTCACCGAAAGGTTTCAGGACTCAACAAGGGAGCCTTTGGAGGATGGATTGAGTGCACGCACTGTTACAACGATACATGCCTTCTCGAGTATTCGACGCTTCATGCTCTCGAAGAGTCCGGTGAATGTATTGGTTGACTAGTGTGTAGAACAATGATGAAGAAAGATTTACTTTAAAAACGAAAGGATGGATGAACGATGCGAGAACATTTGAATAAGAGAGTGGAATACTTCGGAATGGATGGGATGGCAATCGGGCTACTGGTTATGGTAATTAGTTTGCCAGTGACAACGGGAATCAAAAGCATAGAACACTTTGAAGTGATTAAAGAGCTTATGGACACCCTTATTGCTTCAGCCGTTGCTGCACTCCTTACAATGGTTACTTTTGGTATTTGGAAAGCCGTTTTGAAAGAACAGGCAGCATCTGTATTTATGACAGTCGCCGTAGGGTTCTATATTTTCAGTATAATGCTGTTTGGAGTATCTGACCTTTCGGACATGTCGTATAGGGGTAGCGTCAGGAAAATGCGGATTTACAACGTTAAGTGCATTTTCCCGAGTGCAATCCTGTTTTCAACAAAGTTAAGGGAGTTTTAATGGCCTTAAGGAATCACTTGATACAACTGTTTTCGAATCAAAATGATACTCTCCTAACAAATTAATATGTTCCCATCCTGAAGGTGAAATATGATGCAACAGGTCTTTATCGAATTCACTTGCTTTACTTAAGTATTCGGTTGCTTTTGATAAATGCAGTGTATTCCATACGCTTATGGCATTGATCAAAATATTTAAGGCACTTGCTCTTTGTAGTTGGTGTTGTAAAGTTCGTTCACGAAACTCCCCCTGTTTGCCAAAGAATATAGCTCTAGCAAGGCCACTCATGGCTTCCCCTTTATTGAGCCCCTTTTGTATTTTTCTTCTTAACGTTTCGCTTTGAAGATAATTCAGAATAAGTATCGTCTTTTCTATTCTCCCCATTTCATGCAGAGCTGTAGCTAAGCTGTTCTGTCTAGCGTAGGAACCAATTTTCCCCATAATAAGTGATGCGGTAACGGACCCTTCTCGTATGGAATGTGCTAAACGCAAGACATCGTCTTAATTATCTTTTATTACTTTTTCATTTATTTGGCCACGCATAATGGGTTCTAATTTTGGATAGTCAGTTACTTTGCCTAGTGTGAAAAGCTTCGAATCCGATAAATCCCTGATTCGAGGGGCAAACTTAAAGCCTAATAAATGAGTCAAACCAAAAATTTGATCGGTGTAACCTGCTGTATCTGTAAAGTGTTCTTCAATTTTTAAATCTGTTTCATGGTGCAATAGACCATCTAGAACATGAGTTGCATCCCTAGAATTCGTGTGGATGATTTTTGTGTAGTAGGAAGAAAACTGATCACTCGTAAACCGGTAGATTGTTGTTCCTTTACCCGTTCCATAATGAGGGTTAGAGTCAGCATGTAGAGATGAAACACCCAGCTGCATTCTCATCCCATCGGATGAAGAAGTCGTACCATCTTCCCCAATAGGATGACAAGTCTAATTTATGTTGAAAGTTGACTAAAAAAACGGCCTGTGCTTTATTCATAGCATCTTCATGCATTTTCCATTGGGACACATTTGCTAACTGTTTATATGTAATACCGGGTGTTGCTTCTGCCATTTTGCTTAAACCAATATTCATTCCCATCCCTAAAAGGGTAGCCATTAGAATAATGGTTTCCTGTCTATCTGGCTTCCGGTTACTCGATGCATGAATAAATTGTTCATGAAATCCGGTGATATGGGCAATATCCATAAGTAAATCTGTTAGTTTTATTCTTGGAAGCATCTGATAAAGACTAGCGCTTAGTTTTTTTGCTTCCTCTGGTACATCCTTTTCTAGCCTTCGAATAGAAAATTTCCCTTTCTCAATCGAAACACCCTCTAATTTGTTACTGTTAGCTGATATCCACTTAAGACTTTCATTTAGGCTTTGTTTTCTTTCTTGAATGTAGTCTCCAAATGATAAACTAACGGATAATTTATTATTTTCTTTGGTTTGTGTCCACGAATCCTTTGAAAATAAATACTCCTCAAAATCCCTATATTGTTTACTTCCCACAATCGAAACGTCACCTGCTCGAATGTGTTCTCTTAATTCTGTTAATACAGCCATCTCATAATAATGACGGTTAATCGTTTCATCTTCATCGTATATGTGCCTTTTCCAACGATTCGAAACAAAACTCACAGGTACATTGTCAGGTACCTTTCGCTTTCCTGTATCATTCATTGTACGTATAACTTCGACGGCTTCCATAAGAGGTTCATTGGATTTGGTCGATTGAAACTCCAAGGCCTTTAGGAGAGTTGGAGTATATTTTCTAAGAGAATAAAAACGTTTCTGCAACAAATCTAAGTAATCATAATCATCCGGACGGGCTAATTCCTTTGCTTCTTCTACGGAAGACACAAAAGTATTCCATTCAATAACGGATTCCAAGACCTCAAACACATCTAATTCTTCGGATTTAGCCTTAATTAATGCTCTTCCTATGTTAGAAAAATGAATAACTTTTTCGTTGAGCTTTTTACCATTTTGTTTTTGGATCTCCTCTTGAACTTTTCGCCCTTTGGACAGCAGTTTAAGAATTTGCCGATCATGAATTTCGAAAGCTTTATCTGTAAGTTGTTGCATGAGTTGTAATAAATAGACGGTTAAAATGGAGTAACGTTTATTCTCTGGAAAATCTTTAAAAGCGTAAGGCTCGTACCTAGATCCCAAACGGGATAGCTGCAACAAACGATTTTGATGTATATCGCTTAAGCTAATGGCTTCCAACTTCATTTCGCGAATATATTCAAGCCTTTCTATAACTTTAATGAATGTGTCAGGGGAAGGATAACCAGGTGGTTCCTTCAACCAACCTAATATGGTCTTAGTTTTTCCACGGTGAGAACTTATCATTTCTTCAAGCTTTTCTTTTTGTTCACACGTCAGAGCATTTCCAATTGAATTAAATATTTTCTTTTCAGCCATCGCCCTAGCTTCTCACACCATTCTTTCCAGTGTTGTGATAGCAGGTAAGATAACTTTATTTTTTCTTAAGAACTTCAAGCCTTCATCTAGTAAATACATGGATTCTCCATTTTCTAAAGCTAACTGATAAAGGTGTTTAAACGTTTTACGATATTCCTTCAATGTAAAAGCTACAAATTTAAATTTGGTTCGTATTTCCTTTAAATGATCCCATAAGGTGTTTTCCCTTTGGGGATAACGGCGAATCGAAGATGGATCAGCATTAATTTGATTGGCTATATATGTGAGAAGGGATGTAGGAATGTTTTTAATGTGTGTATATGACCACCCCGGATGTCGGAGAACAGCTAATTGTACTGCAAATCCCAGTCTATTTTCATCCCTTCTACGCTTGTTAATCAGTTCTAAATCCGAATTAGAGAATGTGTAGTATGTTCCAACTACGAGTTCGTCTTCAGGAACCTTTATAAAGGATTGCCTTTGTTCATTAGTGAGCAATTCTCTCCCTCTAGCAATAGACATTTACTTCACCCATTTCTTAGAATATTCACTTTTCTCTTTTGATTATATCAATAGAGTGTAATCGTGTGATCGATAATATAATTGTATTATGGGAACTACGAACTTTTAATATGGTTAAAAATAAAGGAAACGTTCGATATGTGCCGAATAAGTAAGTGTATGTATTGAAAAAGGAGCGATGGGATGGAGAAGAAACGACCAGAAGCTTTTTTAAGGAACGAAGCAACGCAAATAATCAGAGATATGAAAGGAGAAGGACAGTTTTAGATCATCGCCTGCACCTTACAGACGGACGGTGACCGATACACTACGGTGCGCGATGTTGGCTCCCTCGAAGAAACACCTACTACTTATATCTACTCCCTCATCCCCTACGAAGACGACCCTGACGTCCAGGATTTCTTTATTCGGCACAAGCGACTGATTGAAAGTGACTTCTACGACGGTTAATCTCCCATCTTTTTATTATTCCATGACACCAAAACGCCTCCTTGTCACGATTATAAGATAAGGAGGCGAATTTTTATGTATATTTATCAGCGAATTAGTTACGACGGAAGCAGCTGGCGCAGCAAGAGTATCGATACGGAAAGCCTGTTTGACGAGGATCCGTACCGGAATCAAACGCTACCCGGGAAAGAAGTACGGTTCACCCACGAACCGGTGGACGGGGACTACGACAGGTTATGCGAGGCGTTGTCCGGGGAGGTGGTTACGTACCATTCAGGAGAATCCCGAGACGTATTTTCGGTAAAGGATACGTATACGAAGATACTTAAAAGGAGATGATTCGATGAAGGACCTGACTCGTACCGAGGACATCGTCAAAGAACTTCCGGAGACTGAGGTATTCTTCCACGGTATCGGTGCGATATTGGGAAGCGCTGTCTTTTCCGCCCGCATGGAAGCGTCGCTCACGCAGAAAGAGCTTGCCGAGAAAGCCGGTGTTGATCTTAAAACCGTCACACGAGCCGAGGGCGGTTCAGGTGGTCTTGAGGTCCGTATGTATGACAAGCTGTTTCGAGCGCTCGGTATATCGCCGCGGGAGTATGCGACTCTCTTTGAGAAGGCTCAGCAATCTATAAGTGAGTAGGTGTGTAAGCATGCAAAGGCATACCTATGACAAATTTCTGACCACCTTCTTCACGCTGGAGGTGGCCGTTTTTTTGTTCTATCATCGGTAAACTTCTAGATCAAAGAAATAATGGTATCTTTCTTAATACGATTTTCATACACCTTTTACTAACTGCACTATCTCTATCTTTGAAGGTTACGTTCGTTTTCCTGGCGAGTGAGAGGTGCGACGCATCTCCTTGAATGTAGCTACGCTCTTCGTTAGGTAAGAAGGATCTAGGTGACGATGAGATCGAACCAAAGAAGCTGCGTCTTCCGACTCGAAAATGGTGAAGCTACGCTCCGGAAAC
>NZ_CP011363.1:0-25530 GCF_001685435.2 Salimicrobium jeotgali | reverse complement strand
ATAGGCGGTATGGTTTAAAAAAGATAGGAGTTAGATGTTGATGAGAAAATATACAGACATACTCACAAAAGTATTATTTCTTTCAAGTATTTTATTTATTTTTATAGTATTCGTAGAGAAAAAAATGGCAATATTCGATTTACCGAACATTTTTTTGAAGTTAAATGAATATTGGTATACCTATCCTCTTTTTATTATTATTATTATATTTTCGATAGTAGAACTCGTAAGGGGAGGATTTATTAAGAACCTCTTCAAACGTCCTGTTCTCACTTATAAATTTGATTATTGGGTACTAGCGCTTCTAGTATGTTTCCTTGGATATTGGGTGTCATATGAATTTGGTTTAGTGGAAGGAAAATTCATTTCTCTATACTATGTGGCATCGATAGCAGTACTATTAATTTATATTTTAATTAGTTTTTTAAAACCCTGTTTTATGGACAAGACTCAGAAAGCTAATACTGAAAGTACAAAGGGAATATTTTTTGACCAACCAATCTACTATGAAAGCGAAGATAAGTATAATCGTAATTCATTAGCTACTAGGTTAACGGAAATGCTAAGTGCAAATAGTGAAAAAGAAAGCTTAGTCGTTGGATTATACGGCAAGTGGGGCTCTGGAAAGACTTCTGTATTTAACCTTATTAAAAGTAAGATCAATTCGAAAAAAAATAATGATTTGATTTCAATTTCATTTAACCCTTGGTACTTTAAGGATGGAGAACAATTAATATCACAATTTTTCAATTCTTTTATTAATGAATTAAACAAAAGTTCGGAAGGTAACAATAAGGAATTGATAAAAAATTTAAAAAGGTACTCTGAAAAGTTAACTCCTATAACTATAAAAACAGGATTAATTAATTTTTCGTTTAAAGATTTTAAAACACGCATGGAACATGAGAATATTTTTATACTAAGAGAGAAGATTGAGAAGAATTTAGTGGAAGAAGATAAGAGGGTGGTAGTATTCATAGACGATTTAGATAGATTAGATAACGAAGAAATTGCCCAAGTGCTGAAATTAGTGAAATTGATTGCTGATTTCAAGTTTACTACTTATATATTAGCTTTTGATGAAGAAGTAGTATCAACAGCCATAGCAGATAAATATGATCAACAAAGTGAACTGGGAACGTCATTCTTGGAGAAAATTATACAAGTTCCGATAAATCTACCTCAACCGGGGTATGAAGATATACGATTAGTGCTCCTCGAAGGCATTGAAGAAATTTTGAATAATAACAAGATTTCTTTGACTCATAGCGAAACTATTAGATTAAAGGGAAATATGGATGGCTCATTTGGGTATTTTAACTTTAATCTAAGAACAGTCAAAAGATATTTAAACTCTATATCCTTTGCTATCCCAACAATTAAGGGCGAAATTAATGTTGTGGATTTGCTTTGTATTGAAGGGGTGAGAATATTTTTCCCCCAAATACATAAGTTCATATTCAATCATTCAAAAGCTTTCTTAAATGCAGGAAGAAGTACTTTTAGAAAAAACACAATTCACGAGGAATATAAAGAGTTATTAAACGAATTGTTTAGTAATTATTCAGATGAAGAAAAGAAAAAAATTAAGGCAATAATTGAAGATTTATTTCCTAGAAGTAAATTTCTTTTTACTGGTAATAATAAATATGGGGATGATTGGGAAAAAAAATGGTTTTCTGAACAGAGAATATGTTCAGAAGATTATTTCCATAAATATTTCATATATGATGTGAAACATGGTGTTATTTCTGATCACGAATACCATTGGTTGTTAGAGGAACTTCAAGAAAAAGATACGAAAAAAGTTTGCGGTGCAATAAGTAATCTTGTAGAAAAGCATGGATTCTCAAATTTACTTAAAAAACTAAGGTACGTTGACAATGAACTTCAGTCAAACTCAGGTGAAAAGTTATCACTATCGTTAGCTCGTCTCGGTGAAAAAGTTCCTGAAGAACCAGGAGTGATGCAATTTTTTACGAGTATAGCTGAAGCTGCTAAGTTAATTTGCAAACTTATATTATTACAGTCTAAAGACTATCGAATGTGTGTAACCATAAATATAATAAAAAATTCTAGTTCTTTAAAATTATCTAGCGAAATATTTTTTAGGTTAGTTCCGAACGAAGAAAGAGAACAAGAAACGCTTTCAGAAGAGGAAATAGAGAAAGTAGCTCAGACACTAATTCCAAAAATCAAAGATGAAATGTATAAAGGAAATTTTTTTGATGAACACCCAACTTCTTCATCCCAATTGCTACTTATTTGGTCTAAATGGGGAGATGAAAGCGTATTTAAAGTAGCAATTGAAAAATATTTTGCACAAGATAGAGGAATAGAAGAATTCTTGGAGGCATTTAGTAATAGAAGAGTTAATTTGAGCACAGGAGCACCTAGCACAAAGAAATTCGATGACTCGAGTTATGCAGACCTTAGGAAGATTTATCCTCCCGAGAAGATAGTGAATAGGTTAATTGGAAGTTACCCCACGGATTTAGAAAAAATTAACGAGACCATTGTAAAGAAAGAATTTGAGGAAAACTCAGTTGTAGAAAGTTTTCTCTTATTTTATTTAAGAGATAATGAATAGGATTACAATTTAAGATATGAACTAAGATTCGTTGAAGGTGGAGAAGGAAAGAGAAACTATTCTTCTTCTTTTTGTGAACCAGCACGGGCAAAGAAGGCGAGAAGAAGAATTTATTCTTTCTCCTCATGCCTGATAAGTAATAATTAGAGTTGCTCAAATTTTACTATGTCTTAAGCTTAGAGAGCTACATGCGTCTTTCTAAACGTCCAGTGAGGAGAATCCCGGGACGTATTTGCGGGAAAGGATACGTATACGAAGATACTTGAAAGGAGCTGATTCGATGAAGGACTTGACTCGTACCGAGGACATCGTCAAAGAACTTCCGGAAGCCGAGGAATTCTTCCACGGTATCGGCGCGATATTGGGACGCGCCGTCTTTGCAGCCCGCATGGAAGCGTCATTCACGCAGAAAGAGCTTGCCGAGAAAGCCGGTGTTGACCTTAAAACCGTCACTCGAGCCGAGGGCGGTTCAGGTGTTCTTGAGGTCCGTATGTTCGACAAGCTGTTTCGAGCGCTCGGCATATCATCGCGGGAGTACGCGGCGCTCTTTGGCCATTCGTAAGTAGATACGTAAGCATATAAAGGCATATACATGACTAATTTCGGCCCCTTCTCTCTGAAGGTGGTCGTTTTTTGCTAGAGGTTTTATTTCGGTTTCGTTCTACAGTAGATAAACTGCCGGAGGAGGGGAATAATATCACACTTAGACTTTTATGATAGAAAGATAAATAAACCCGCGCTGAACCGCGTCGCACCGCGTCGTGCCGCGTCGCACCTCAAAAAGTGCTTAAAACCCTTGATGCAACAGGAAAAACAAATTCATTAATTTGATAAATAAGGTCTATGCAAGTCGCTTATCAGGGCGTACAATATCCTATAAAGAGGTGATAATTTTGAGAAAGTACAGACCAGCAGAGTTGGCACGGATACTCGGTATTTCGAAAACTGCTTTAAGAACATATTCAGGTAATTTTGAGGATTGTGGATACGAATTTGAAAAAAACTCACAAGGACATCGTTTTTATAGTGAAAAGGACGTCTCAGTCCTGCGTAAATTCATAGATTTAAAAGGAAATGGTAATAGCAGAACGAGAAGTGAGACGGTTAAAAAAACTCTCGACTGGGAGAAATCATTAACCTCTGATAAAGACAAAAAGCGTCGCGGTGCGAGGAGTGATTCTCTTGATGCGAATGAGTTAAAAATAATTATTGAGAAACTCTCGGAAAATAATTCAACATTAATTCGTCAAAATCAAGAGCTGATTCAAGAGCTTATCAAGAAATAAAAAAACTTATAAAGCGAAAAGAAACTCCAGTTGAGATATTTATACACAAACGTATCACAGTAGAGTTGGTATGAAAGAATTTTCTATACCAACTCCATCTAGTGAAATTTCACCCTGTAGCTGTTTCTGATTAGAAGCACCCTCGAATCTGCAGATTATAACGTTCATTTATAAATCTTTCTTATAGTTTTACCCTGTGGTCTCATGTTTTTACAGCGACATGCAATTCGTAGCGCAACGATTGTTGTGACGTCAAGGTTTGACTGTGCATGAAGTAAGTTCAGGGTTCCCTTTCCTATTGTGAAAGTCGTACAATGTACGGTAAGGGAGTGATCGCTATGAAACTGTACAGTCCATCTGATATCGCAGATATACTAGGGCTTCAGGCAAGTACATTACGAAAGTATTCTGCTGCTTTGGAGAAGCATGGGTACACCTTTGATAAAAACAATCGAGGGCAGCGTTTCTATACGGATAGCGACGTTATAACGCTACGGAAATTCATCTCGCTTAAAGATAGCGGTATGTCGCTGAATGAAGCGCTCGAAGGTACTGTCATGTGGCACAAAGGCGGAGAAGACGTATCGCCACCTGTTACCGAAACACGTAGCGCTACAGAGCGATCGTATAGCGACGTTTCTGAGCTGAAAGAAATGGTACATAAACAGCAGGAAAGTATTGAACAATTGGTTCGTCATAACCAGGAACTTTTACGCCACATTGAACAACGGGACGCGAGAATTATGGAATTGTTTGAAGATAATACCGCTACATCGTTGCAGAGCTCCGCTATAGCGGGTGTATCGCAGGAAGAACTGAACGAGGAACTTCAAAAGAGGGATGAAGAGGAAGAAACTCCAGAGGACGAACACGAAACAGAACAAGTACCAGAAGAGAAAAAAAAGTCGTGGATCGCGAAGCTTTTCAACCGATAAAAGCATGTCTACCATTAACCATCGATTTTAAAACGGCCGAGTGACAGTTGTTGCGCTGATTGAATATCAGCCAAACGTGACGTGTATATTCATATGTACCATCGTTGTCGAGGTGAAACGTGAGAATTGAACGAAGCAGGGGGCTGTTTTGCTTTATCCCCGTCCAATTTTTCAGAAAAAATTTAGCCATCTATGCCTGTCTACAAAACGTACGTTTATAGACAGGTCTCATTAACCGCGACACTCCGGGGGAAAATCGGGTTTACTCATCTTTTATTATAAGGTATAGTAGAATTATTCAAACATCCAGAACAAAGAAATATATTATGTGCCCTGGAGATAGAACGAATACATAAACGACAAAATTTTATACATAAAAAAACAGAAAAGACCGTGTAAGCACACGATCTTTTCTGTCAAAATCTCAAGCTACTAACGGCTCCCAACCAATTAGCTTGAAAATGTGACTCACACGCTACCAACGTGTGAACACTGTAGTTAATTCATTTATGGCTAAACTATACCATAAATAAATTAGGGCTTGCAACCCTCATGATTCTGTTTTTCCCCGGATTCCCGGGAAGAAAACCGGTTTTCTGATATCGTTGCTCGCTTTTCTACAGAAGCATTTTCAAGACCAGTCGCAGGTACGCTTGGGACTGGTCTTTTTGTGTATGTAGAAAAGGAGAGCCATTCATGCAGACGCCAGCGAACATCTTTGCTTTTATTACGCATCAAAGTCTATCTACATATAAACGTATGCATTCCCGCGCACCTCTGCCGGCACGTCGTGAGGCGGAGAAGAACGATCGTCAGAAGCAGGGCGTCGTCTTCGTGTCGCGGTCCAAAGACGAGCTCCAGGAGGCGCGAGGACACGTCGTTACGTCTTACGAAACGCTTCAGGATCAGCAGCGCCAGCTGACTCACTGGACGCCGAATACGTTTCTGTGGGGCAGTTATACGGACCGCCGGAAACGCATCTTACGCGGGCACCGCAAAAATAACTTGAAACAAATTAATACGATTGTGCTCGATATCGACACGAAACAGACGGACCTCTACGCTCTGTTTCTCGGGTGTTCCGAAGAAAATCTCCCGGATCCGAGTCTCATCGTCGAAACGCCACGGGGGTACCACGTGTACTTTGTGTTGGAGGAACCGATATTCATCTCTCCTTCCACCGGATACCAGGCGCTGGAGGTAGCCGAGAGGATAGCCGACAACATGAAACAGGCGCTTGGGGCGCATGTACCGATCGACACGGCCTGTAATCCGTTCGGCTTCTTCCGTATGCCGACGGCAGACAACATAAGATATCAGTCCGAAACGAAAGCGTCGGTTCCGAAGCTAATAGCATGGTCACAGAGCTACGAACAACGTCAGCAGCGTAGCGCTCTCCACGTGGTGCATGGCGGCGCGCAGCCCCGTCAGATCGACCAAGCATGGTATCAGACGCTTCTCCAGTGCCGTCACATCACGTCAGGATACTACACCAGCAGTCGTAACAATGCGCTTCTGACGCTGGCCCTCGCGAACTATGCGAGTGGCCGGAGCTATGCGGAGGCGTATGACGAGCTGGATGAATTCAACTCCCGACTGGAGCAGCCCCTTTCCTTACAGGAATTCCGTCGTACTATGAATTCTGCCTACAGCGGAAGCTATCAGGGGCCGAAACGGACGTATATCGACATGCTGTTGATGCAATGGACCGGAGAGGCGAGTACCGACGCCTACGGATCCGGATGGTATAAGTTCAAGAAAGACCGTTCCGAGCGTCAACGTTCGCACTACGAGGAGTGGGAGACGGATATCCTGAGGTATCTGGAGCTGCATACCTCCACGACCTGTGCCGAAGAACTGTTTCTCGAAGGTTCGCAGGTCTATCTGGCCGAACAATTCGGTATGGCCGTATCTACGCTGAAAGAGGTGCTGAAACGCTCAAACAAATTAGTGAAAATCGTGAAGGGCCGCGGAAGGGGGCAGCGTACGTATCTGGCCAGTCGCGCGGTGGTCTTTGCGTACCTTCTTTACGTCCGTCAGGCACAGGTAGTTCACGCGACGACTTGGAAAGCCATGATAGAAGAGATGGTGACCGAAGCGCCGTTTCCGGTGAACCTTCTGCTTGCAGAGACGCAGGAGGCGTTCACCCGTTGGATCACCCGCGTGGAGCAGCATTTCCGAACCTCGTGGATTTGTTGAAAAAGAATGAGCCAGTCTGCCAATACATATCTTATTCTTGTCTTGTTGCATATCGGAGTTGGTACTGAGTAGTTACTCCGAATACTTGCTAAGCTTCAGATCTTTGACAATCGAATTTAAGTGTCTATGGTTGTTTCTTTTGGGGGAGATATTTATTTGCGGAGGCAGTCTGTGTTGGCGATGGATTTGTTTTGCGAGGAATTTGAAGAGACGTAGCGAAGGTATAAAAAAGCGCTAAAAATATTGGATGTGACTTTGAAAAAAGAACAGAAGTAAGGTGTTTTGTTAATAGTATGACGTAACTTTAGCAATGAGAGAGGGGGAGGGGTATGGATAAATTTGAGCCTGAACCATTATTGGTGAAGATTAATTTAGGAGGAAGGGAATCCTTTTATTTAAAAGAGGATGAGAAGTGTTATTTTTATCAGGAGGATGTGTCTTGGTACGAGTATGCGGCTCAATATAATGCTTTTGATTGTATAGCTTCGGGTGCGCTTTATGTTACTGATAGACAAGTACTTCTTTATGATCCAGGATTCAGCAATATTTGGACTAAGTTAAGTAAAGATGGTGATTATCCTAAGCAAGTGCTTACTAGAAAATTTAGTTCGATAGTGAATCAGACGTGGAATATGTCGATTGGTCGTGGACATTTAAAAGGGCCTGTACTTGAATGTATTGGTCGAGATTGTTGGTTACCTCCGTCGCAGAGGAAATATAAAAATAGGAAAAATCCTATTGTTTCTAAATATCGTCGGATGGATAACATGGTAGAGATAATTATAAGATTAAAAATTCTTAATGAACGACGGTAGATATAGTTATATTTTTATTCGGTGAAAGATAATATTTCATACGTTTTTTGTTAAGAATAATTAAAATTTTTCTGTATGAAAACGCTTACAAAATGTTCCTGGTTTGTTCCTTCTTCATCAAATCTGTCCCTACTTGGACTGAAAAGTTCCTTGTTTGAAGGGAAAATCGAACGAAATTAAAGGTTTTTTTACGAAAATAAAATTAATGGTTTTTGTAAAAATTGCAAAATGATTATAAATGTTCCTTGTTTACTCTAGTATTCCCTCCGTTGTCCCTGCTTTTTTTGTACAAAAAGGAACATAGAAATCGCTACGCACCAGTACCTCACGGGCCGATGTTCCTTCGTTCCTTTTTAAAACAAAGAAAAACATAAATAAAAGAGAAACGTAAATATAAAAAGTTTTAGGTGATAAACTAGGAACAGAGGAACGTGTCTCAGTTTAAAGGTAATTTAGGGGAGTAAAACGGTCTTAAAATGCTTGTGTAAAATAAGAGAAAAAGAGCTTTTGTAAGTCTCGATTCTTTTGTGTTTGAGATTGTTGTGTAGTAAGATACAAAATATTTAAATGGAAAAAAATACAATTCATAGAGTTTAATTGTAGATTAGGGTCTCAGTTTTCAGTGAGACGTATTATTCGTTAGTGAGTTATAGAAGGCAAGAAGTTGATAAAGAGTAATTAGAAAAATGGAGGAGCTTATGTCAAAAAGACGTGCAGTTAAAAAAAGAAAAATGCATAATAAAAAATCTAAAAAGGGCAATAAAAAAATTAAGAAGTTTAATAAACAAAAAAAACAAAAACATATTTCAAGTCCAAATGATATGGTTTCTAATGCAAACCTTTATGAAATACAAAACCCCTTTCAAGACTTTACCCAAGAAGAAAGAAATGAATTACTTTTGAAATCATCTAAAAACAGTGAGCAGACTTTCGAAGAAAGTCTTAAAGAGTTGAAAGAACTCTTGTTACCTTTAGACACAACAAGTTTAATTTCAGTATTTTCTATGTATTATTTATCGACGCCGGAGGGGGTCCATATACCGGATGATGAACATGAAATTTATCAACATCACATTGAATTGTTACAAGCTCTCTCGTTACAAATTCCTTTGACTGAAAAGAAAGAGTTTAAGCCAGTGCTTCCAGAAGATATAGAAAAAATTACTGAAGTTATAAAGAAAATTTCTGTTTCCTTTACTTCTATGAGGATGAAAAACTTAATTGGAAAAACTGATGAAGAAAGTAAAAAATTGCTCCTTCTTGAAAACATGCGTGCTCACACATTAGCTGTGCGAAACATTGCATATCCATCCCAAATTATTGAAACAATGCATCAAATATTTTCGCCGATAGAAAAAGATTTTTACCAAAATACTAGCTTAAAAATTGGCTCCTTGATTAAAATGATCTTGAATATTATTGAATTAATAACACAAAAAATGAATGAGCACATAGCCAAGGTGAGGAATGTATATAGTTCTATCGATAAAACACAAATGATCGATTCGTATCTTAAGGAATTTTCTACAATAGAAAACACAAGAGAAGAACTATTAGCTTTCTCAAGCAATTTTAGTAAAGAAGATCTTTTTGCAATGATGATAAGTCATTCAGATACGTTTGTAAGGGATGTTTATACGTTATCAGTAGACGATTTTGTTAATAATTACCCTGACCCTGATGTTGATCTCTCCTCTCTTAATGAGATTCTTGAATCTTGGTCTTACGATGTAGGAGATTTAAGAGATTCAAAGACTGAACATTTTCTTTTAGCAAATCCAACATGGAGGAAACCTTTAATAAAAGAGAGAGAAAATCACTATTCTTTTCCTATTCCTAGTATGTTTTTTGAATATGGAATAAAAATAATTGAACAAGCTGTAGAAAACTATCCTGAAACTCTTAAAAAATACCATAATAGTAGAGGAAAAGTACTTGAAGATAGGTTAGAACTTTTATTTAAAAGTGCTTTTCCAGAAGCAAATATTTACAAGGGGAGTTTATGGTGGGACGAAGAAGAAAATAAAGAATTTGAGAATGACTTACTTGTTTTGGTGGACTCTTATGCCATTGTGATTGAAGCAAAGGCAGGAACTATTAGCGATTCCGCAAGACGTGGGGCACCTCAGCGTTTACAACGAGAGGTCAAGGAATTATTAGTAGATCCATCTACACAAGCAAAAAGATTTTCAAACCACCTTCATTTAAATAAAGGTGCCACTATTGAATTGAATACTAAAGGAACTAGCAAAAATAAGATAAACTTAGACGAAACTGAAAAAATTATTACTCTTGGAGTAACTATAGAGTTGTTTGGCTCGTTAGGGAATAAACAAAAAGAGCTTGTAGAAGCAGGATTCATCGACGATGTCCAGTTAATTTCTCCTAGTATCCCGATAAATGATTTGGAAATAATTTTTGATGCACTGGAAACTTCTAGTGAAAAGTTGCACTACATATCCAAACGTGAATATATTGAAAAAGATGTAAATTATTCTGGTGATGAATTAGATCTTTTATCTTTTTATATGCAAACTGGATTTAATATTGATGGTAATCAAATCGGCTCGAATTTTTTACAATTGACGAGTAACTCAGAAGAATTAGATCCTTACTATATGGAAAAATATGCTCTCGAAACTGTTAGTAACCCAAATCAAAAAAAGCCAAAACCACGAAGAACCACTTGGTGGAACGATATTATTAAAAAACTTGATACTGAAAAGAGAAAGAAATGGACGATTATTTCGAATACTCTTTTAGAATTGTCTTATGAAGAGCAAAAGAAATTTGAAAGAGCGGTACACAAAATAAAGAAAGCTGCTCGGAAAGGAAGAGATAATAATAACGATAATGTTGTAGTAATGGGCACTGGCTCTAAAGAAAAAAAATCAATTCTAGTAGGTATTGCTTTTAAGGGGTTGAGCGAAGAAGAAAGAAAAGATGTTATAGAATCTACAATGGCTGACATTTTGTACGAGATGGGATATTCTCAAGCTTCGTTTATCGGTTTTGATATTGATAACGATGTTCACCCCTACGGTACCTTAGGTTTAGCCAGTATTTGATTCAAGACTTAATCTTTACATTACCTGGACGCATTACGTTGTGACGCTTTCATTTATCGCAGAGATGTCTTTTAAGCAACAAAATTCTCTCCCGTAACCATTATTCCCCGACCATTCCATTTCCGTTGTTATCTCGCATGTACGGATACAACCAATGTCCTTCGACAATCGGCATACTGTAACCGGCGTCTTCAGCTTCGGCGATAGTTACCTGCCCATTGCCGTTCGTATCCACCTCGGACACCTCTCCGTTCTCCTGAGACGCTGGCTCTTCCGGAGGATCTTCGGTCGTTTCGTTGAGCGATTCATTCACTTCATCCGGGTTCACGTTGTCGAAGCTGTCGACGACCTCGTTGCCCATGATGGTGTAGGTGTATTGGTAATGAGAAGGAATCTGCGTGTCGGTGGACGGGTAGGTAATGATGGCTTCAAAGTCCGTGGCACCTCCAGCGTTTCGGATGGCATCTTCGAGGTACGCCTGGTCTCCGTGCCGGTTCAGCGTACTTTCCTGAGGCGTGATGTTATAAGCGTTGGATACGCCTCCGAGGGAGTCCGCAATGACGTGTCCTTCATCAAGCGTGTCGCTCTCGACTCCAGGCACCTTCGCCTCGTCCCAGAAGTACCTGCCGTTCGATAGCACGGGTTCCGACGCGTCATCCTGAGGGATGATTTCTTCGGCTAGGACTTTAATGAGCTGCCCGTGCTCATTCGTGAATGCCCAGTATTCACGGTCGCCATGGCCGATATCTACGACAACGCGGGAGGCACGATCGCCACTCTGATCCCCGCCGTCCACGTCGATGCGTTCGTAGCCGGAAAACAGGTCTTTCTCAGCTTCTTTCGAGGATTCCTGTACCTCAGGGTTCTCAGCCTCTTCTGAAGCCTCTACGACCTCTTCTGTGGACTCTGTAGGCGTATCAGAGGTCTGCGTCTCCTCTTTTTCTTCTTGTGGTTCCGGTTTTTCCTCCTGGGTCGTTTCTTCGGAAGCGACTTCTTCGGTTTCTGCCGGTTGCTCAGGGGTGGAGGCAGCCTCTTCGTCAGCGCATCCTAACGTAAACAGGGTGCTCAGGAGCACGAGGGCATACATGACCAGTGTTTTCATGGAAAAGCTCCTTTCTGGATGGTAGATGAAGCAAAAGGATCTCGAAGAGCTCCCGCGGCTTTCATTGTTCAAGTATACCACTTCCGTTTTGAGTCTTGGGAAAGATTAGGGAAAAGAGAGGTATGGGAGAAGACTAAACATAGACAGCAGAGAAAAAGGGAAAAGCTGTAGGAAAGACAGGAAAGGGGAGGCCGATATGGCACACGTTTACAAATGGGAAAACAGTTTGGCGGTTCGTCTTCCAGAGGCGATTGTCGAGGAATTGGATATCAAAGAAGGGTCGGACGTTACGTTTCGTCTGGAGGATGGAAAAATCGTTATGACTCCTGGCACGGCTGAGATTACTCTGAAGGAGTTGCTGTCAGAGGCAGAAGGCAAAGAGAATCCTCATCTGGAGATGGATTTCTTCGGAGAACCGATGGGAAAAGAATTTTCTTGAACGTGGGGCGCTTGCGATGATTTTCGTACCGGCGTCTTCACTAACGACGTCGATCGGATGCGTAGGAGACGTTACCCCGTGAGAGCACGGTTTTCGTTTCCAGCGTACAACGCTGCTGTGTTGGTGGACCAAACCGCGTCACGTCAGTCTTTTCTTTATCAATGTTTGAGGATTTTGTTGAAGACGTTACCCCGTGAGAGCACGGTTTTCGTTTCCAGCGTACAACGCTGCTGTGTTGGTGGACCAAACCGCGTCACGTCAGTCTTTTCTTTATCAATGTTTGAGGATTTTGTTGAAGACGTTACCCCGTGAGAGCACGGTTTTGTCGAGTGCGACAAAACAAAACCCCTCTGCGTCAGTCGATATGCTACGCCCGAGAGTCATCAGAAAGCCGTTCTCGAACCGGCCGTCGTGAAAGGTGCGACGCTGACGCGTATCTATATCCGGTAATGTCGACACAGTCGGATGGCATCGACGACTTCACCGACAGTCTCGCCGAGCTCCTCAGCGTGAAATCGAAAGTCGGCATGGTGCGCCAGCATTACGACAAGTACGACGAAATCGTCCTGGTGTCGGCAGACCAAGCAACAACCCTCCCGCGCACCTGATTTCGTCGCGAACCGATTCGTTTCTCTCTTGTAGAGGAGCGGACGGTTCTTTTTTCGTAGCAAAGGTTTCTTGGAGATATTTGCTCTTCGCTCCGTGTCTTAATTTGGGATACGCATTTTTTTGTGTACCGAAAACCGCACTTTCCTCCTCCTATTTTCTCGACGCGTATTTTCGAGTTGGATTCATCTTTTTTCAAAAAGACGTCTCACATCCTTCACCATCTCCTTTGTATGTACAAAAGCACTTTCCGGACCGTAAAATGACTGGCCGTTTCCAAACGGATCCTCTCCAAAATCTTGAGGGCGACTCATTTTTTTGTCTTTCTATGTATGAACAATGGTAAATTATCTGAATTTTCATATAATTATATGGTTCTTTGATGCTTGGTTTCGGGCGTCCTTCGCCACGCCCTCTTGAACCCCGCCGCGTCTTCCGAACCGCCTCCATTCCGACTGCATGTGGATCGAAATTCGTGCTGAAAGACATGAGGAACCCTGTCATACACGACGCCGTGGAAACCGTACCGGGTGGCCCTCCCCTGACCCTATCGTACCAAGGGTTCGTCACCCCTAGAGGAACTCAGTTCCTCGGGTCGACATGTCGGAACGTCTGCGGAACGTTGACACGGTGCGGTTTTCCGTAACGGGGAACGCACCGGGATGTCAGGGGGTAAGAGCATAAGGGGCGCGTATGTACAAGCGCTCCGCGGCTTGTCCAGTCAGCATAGCTGACCGCGCCCTCTTACTGCGTCGGCAAAGGCTTGCAGCCTTCCTCTCCTTGCCCCCTGCGGGGGTGCTCAAGAGATCCGTCTTCTACGATGACTTCGAGTAAAAGCTGGAGAAAGACGAAAAAGAGGCGGGTGCTTTCGTTCGTCGTACTTTCATAGAAACTTATGTGAGTGACGGGTGATGAAATTGTTTCCGATGTTTATTTGAGTTTCTTTATGTATGTACAAAAGGAAATTCGAGTGAAACATATAAAGGAATTTACTTCAGGAAGAACTTTTTTTCCAAAGGAAATTTTAATAAACAAAGCGATGCGAACAAATAATATTTAAATTACTCTTAAAAAGTAATTAAATTACTCCAATAAAGTATTGACTAAATAAAAATTTTGTGATATTATATTCTTATAAATCTACTCCATATTTTTTTAATATCTCAATAAGAGTAATCGAATTACTTCGAAAAACACAGGTTATAAGGAGGGAAGAAGAATGAAAGTATTGCTGGTCGGAGGAACAAACAAAAATAGTTGGGATAAAAAAGCTAGAGCGTTGGGCATCCAAATAATGCAACAAATAGAACAGAAAAAAGAGCGTGAAATGAAAGCTTTCCTAAGAAAGAACATTCCTGAAGCGGACGTGGTCATCATTTGTATCAGTGCATGTTCGCATAGCGCAATGTGGGAAGCAAAGAAAGTTGCCAAAGAGTGTGGCACACCTATTCGCTATACGCCAGGAAAAGGAGCTTCCAAAACTTTTCACGAAGCATTGCAAGCAGGGAATAATAAGCATACATTTTTGAACGATGACGTGTAGTAGTAAATAAAAATGATGAGGAGGATGCAAAATGACTAATACAGAGATTGGGAAAATTGTAGAGAAAGCACTGCTTTCGTTGTCTGGAATTGAAAACAGCACTAAAAGATTAGAAATAGCGATGGAACACTTTACACTTTTGTATGCAGAAAAATGTAGTGATTCACTAAAAGAAGAGGGGTGGTCGGTGATCACCCGCGATGGGTATCACTTGAAGAATAACTTGATAGCAGTGATGACTAAGACGGAAGAAACGTTTCCCGAATTAAACGGGGTATTCGATAAACAAAGAGTGAGGAAGATGGACGAAACGGTCCTCTTTGCTTTCACGTCAACTCTCCGTAGTTTGAGTCATTCATCTATCGAAAATATCCGAGAAGCGGTAAATCAGCTTTTAGCCAATGTCTTGGAAGGAGGAAGAATGGGCGGAGAGCTTGTTACCCCTGACTCTGTTAATACGTTAATAACTCAACTGGTTGACGTTACGGGGGGAGAGGTGTACGACGGAACAGCTGGAGTCGGTAAGCTTCTCCTCGAAGCTCATGCATATGCTGCAAGAAAAAATGAAGAAGTTGAAGTTTTCGCCCAAGATATCAATACAACGATGGCTCGCGTGGGAACCATGCATCTATTCATCAAGGGAGTGAAGAAATCCACTTATAAGGAAGGTGATACGTTAACGCATCCCCAGTACGTCACTTCTGAAGGATTGCGCCGGTTCGATTATGTGCTCATGAATTTTCCATTCGGGTTTCACTGGCATCCGGAAAAAGTGAAAAACGAATTGTATGGGCGATTTTTATACGGGATCCCGCCAAAACAGAGTGGAGACTTAGCTTTCATGCTTCATGGATTGGCTTCGATGAAGGAGACGGGCAGGGGGGCTTTTTTAGTTCCACATGGCGCGTTATTTCGGGGCGGGAAAGAACAACGAATTCGAGAGGAGTTAATACAATCCGATGTAATCGAAGGAATCATTGGACTCCCGGAAAACTTGTTCGCTCACACAGCTATCCCCTCTGCATTAATCCTTGTTAATAGAAATAAGGATGCAAGCAGACGGGGGAAGATATTCTTCATGGATGCTTCTCATCGTTTTCAAAAGGAGAGAAGGAGAAATTATTTAAGTGAGGAAGATATTGAAACTATCGTTGATAGTTTTCGAGAAGGAAGGGAAACACCGGGTTTCAGCATCTTCGTTTCGATTACTGACATTGAAGAAGGATCCTTGGCCATCCAACGGTACTTTGATGTCGACGATGTAGACTCCCATCTAGGGGTAGTAACGGTAAATAGCAAGTTGTTTCGGGATTCTTTTATACCAAAAAAAGAACTACAGCAGGTGGCAGATATTTATCGAGGACTAAATATGCCGAGCAAGTCGCAAGCAAAGGATGGGGGCACATCTTATAAGGTTATACAACTGACGGATGTTCAAAATGGAGAGATTTTGTGGGACCAGCTGCAGACGATTCAGGTAAAGGACCGAAGAAAGGCTCAACAATACCTAATACGTGAAGGGGACCTCATCCTCTCCGCGCGAGGGAGTGCCATTAAAACAGCTGAAGTACCAGAAGTGCCGGAAGAAGTCATCCTTTCTCATAATTTTGTAGGGTTACGCCCCTATGAGGGAACGACGTCTTCCTATTTGAAGGCTTACTTGGAGAGTCCGTTAGGGTTGTACTACCTGACTTCTATCCAAAAAGGGTCCTCCGTAAAAGTAATAAGTATTAAAGACATCAAAAGTGTCTTCGTTCCAGATCCTCCGGTGGAGACGAAGAACCAGATAGGGCAAGAACTCCGGAAAGAAGAAAGGAAATATAGGGAGGCTGTTCGTCAGGCGGAACTGGATCTGCAAGAGGGATACAAAAAAATGTATCAAGATATGGGAATAGGAAAGGTTTTCGAAAAAACGGAACCATCGTCATAGAAGCAAACCTTTTTTCCTGCTACTATAAAATGAAGGAGTGGAGAATTATGGTAATATCTCAAAGAGATTTCTATTGTGGATTGGCACTGACACAGATGATGGAACCGGGAAAGTCATTAGAATTGCTTGAAAGGTCACACTCCACCGTCCTCCTGGTCTGTAACAAGAACACGAAAGATGAGAAAACGTTGTATATGAAATACCGTTCGACGCCCGAGACAGGAACGGACTCGACTTGGAATTTCACGTTTACTCCAGAAGAAATGAAGCGCGTACAGCATTTTCAACAAAAATATCCTAACCTATCTTTCCTGTTCGTTTGTGGGAAGAAAGATTGGCCGAAAAGCGACATAGCCATCTTCTCTGTTAAACAGGCCATGACATGCCTTCACCCTTTCTATGAACGCCCGAGCTACCGCATTTCGATTCGGAAGAAGTCTGGGGGCAGAAAGATGGAAATGTATGGAACGGGTGTTTGTAAGAGTAAGGCGGTACGAATATAAAAATTCAAGTAAGGGAGAGAACCTGATGAGTACACAAGAAACGAGTGCAAATATCGGATACGAAGAAAAACTATGGCAGATGGCAGACAAACTGAGAGGTAGTATGGACGCGGCAGAATACAAGCACGTCGTCCTTGGGCTTCTCTTTCTAAAGTACGTCTCTGATAGCTTCGAGGAACTACACGAAAAGCTGAAAGAAGACGATTATGCCGATGAAGAAGACCGGGACGAATACCTGGCGGAGAATGTCTTCTGGGTACCGAAAGAAGCGCGCTGGGAGAACTTGAAAGCGAATGCGAAGCAGCCGGAAATTGGGCAGCTCGTGGACACGGCAATGATTGAAATCGAGAAAGAAAACGGATCATTGAAAGGGATCCTGCCGAAGATCTATGCACGCCCGGATCTCGACAAACGGCGCCTCGGAGAAACGATAGATTTGTTCTCTACCATCAAGGTGGGAGACGATAAGAGCAAAGCGAGCGACGTGCTGGGACGAGTGTATGAATATTTCCTGGCCCAATTTGCGAGTGCGGAAGGAAAGAATGGTGGGGAGTTCTATACACCTCGTTCGATTGTCCAGCTCCTCGTTGAAATGATTGAACCCTACAAAGGACGTATCTATGACCCGTGCTGCGGCTCCGGGGGGATGTTTATCCAGAGTGAGAAGTTCGTAGAAAATCATCAGGGGAAACTCGGAGATATTGCGGTATATGGGCAGGAATCAAACCCGACGACCTGGCGGTTATGTAAAATGAACCTGGCTATCCGTGGTATTGACAGCAACCTTGGCGGTGAACATGCGGACACGTTTCACAAAGACCTGCACAAGAACCTGAAAGCAGACTATATCTTGGCCAACCCTCCCTTCAACATTAGTGACTGGGGCGGGGGACGTCTGTTGGAGGATGCCCGGTGGAGATTCGGTATTCCTCCACAGGGAAACGCGAACTATGCGTGGATTCAGCATATGGTGTCGAAACTGGCGCCGTCCGGAACGGCAGGATTCGTCCTGGCAAACGGATCGATGTCGACGAGCCAAACCAGTGAACTGCAAATTCGTAAAAACTTGGTAGACAACGACTTGGTGGAGTGTATTGTCACGCTGCCGGGGCAGTTGTTTTATTCCACACAAATTCCTGTCTCTCTATGGTTTGTAACAAGAAACAAAGCAGCACGGGGGCAAAGGAACCGACAAGGGGAGACGCTGTTTATTGATGCGCGAAAACTTGGGTTTATGGCCGATCGTACGCATAAAGAGTTTTCCGACGCGGACATCAAGAAAATCACGGATGCTTTTCATGCGTGGCGTGGAACGAATGAACAGGAGTATGAAGATGTTCTTGGTTTCTCAAAAGCAGCAACATTGGAAGAAATTCAGAAACATGAATATATACTGACTCCGGGACGTTACGTTGGCCTGGAAGCCGAAGAGGACGATGCGGAGCCGTTTGAAGAAAAAATGGACCGGCTGACAGGAGGTTTGGCCGAACAATTTGCAAAATCTAAGAATCTGGAAGATGAGATTCGTCAGACGTTGAGGGAGATAGGATATGAAATATGAATTGAAAGATTTAATAGAAAGTATTTCACAAAAACACAGTTTTTCTAAAGATAGAGTCATTTTTTTAAACACTTCTGATGTAGTTGATGGGAAAATTCTTCATAACACATATAGTTCGACTTCTGAATTGCCTGGCCAAGCTAAGAAAACAATAAAGGAAAAAGATATTTTATTTAGTGAGATAAGACCCAAAAATAAACGTTTTGTTTTAGTAGAGGATTTAAAAGAACCTGTAGAGGACTATGTAGTATCGACAAAGTTAATGGTTATAAGAGTTAAAGATTCTCATGTCTTAAATCAAAAGTTTCTTTATTATTATCTTACTGAGAAGAGGATTATTGATTACTTACAAAATAGTGCTGAATCGAGGTCTGGTACATTTCCACAAATAACTTTTGATGATATCAAGCATCTTTCAATAGAATTGCCTACTATTGATAAACAAATGAAAATTGTAAATACGATAGAATCCTTTACAAAAAAGTTAGAAACAAACAATCAAATTATTTCCAACCTTGAACAATTGGCTCAAACCTTGTTCAAGCGCTGGTTTATTGATTTCGAATTTCCGAATGAAGATGGAAAACCTTATCGTTCCAGTGGTGGAAAGATGGTGGAAAGTGAGCTTGGTTTGATTCCTGAGGGGTGGGAAGTTCTAATTTTAGAAGACATTTCTGAATCTCCTATTGTTTGTGGGAAAACTCCTAGTACCAAAATTAAAGAAAATTATGGGAGCGAAATGCCTTTTATAACAATTCCAGACATGCACAATAGCACTTTTATTCAAACTACTGAAAAGTATCTATCTAAAAAAGGTGCTGAATCACAACCCAAAAAAACATTGCCTCCATTAAGCATATGTGTGAGTTGTATCGCTACTCCTGGGTTAGTATCTATAACTTCAGAAAAAAGTCAAACTAACCAGCAAATCAATAGTTTGATTCCTTCAAAGGTTGACGTATTTTATACCTATCTCTACCTTTCGCGCAAATCTCAATTAATCAGAGAACTAGGGAGTGGAGGAAGCACCACCCTCAATTTGAATAAAACGCAATTTTCTAAGGTTCCTATTTTATACCCTAGTCAGTCAATTAGGGAAGAATTTCACCAGCAAATAAGTCCTCTATTTAATGAAATTAATAATTTACAAAAACAATCATTTAAGTTGGCTCAACTACGTGATAATTTGCTCCCTAAACTATTATCGGGAGAACTAGAACTTAACGAAGAAACGGAGGTGACGGAGAATGTCGGGGTTCAGTGAGGACGAACTGGAACAGGCTACCCTGGAGTTGTTTGAAGAAATGGAGTTTGAAGTCGCTTTCGGTCCAGATCTAGCGCCAGAAGGTTCAGATCCAGAACGTCCCAACTACCAAACGGTGGTGTTGGAGTACCGGTTGTATAATGCGCTGACGACCATCAACCCGGAGGCACAGCCGGCACAGATTGAAGAAGCGATGCGTCAGGTGACGACGGCGAAACATCCTAACCTCCTTATGAATAACCGGGACTTTCACCGGTTTCTGACTGATGGCATCGACGTGACGACGGCTCAAGCCGGAGAGGAAGAACGGACGGAGAAGCTATGGCTGATGGATCCGGACAAGGCCGATAATAACGATTTTTTGGCAGTCAACCAGTTTACCGTGGTTGAAGGACGGCATGACAAACGTCCGGATGTCGTCGTTTTTATTAACGGCCTTCCGGTGGTGGTTTTCGAATTGAAAAGCTCTTCGAACGAGCATGTCGGTCTCCCGGAGGCCTATAACCAGCTACAGACGTATAAAGCGACGATTCCTTCGCTCTTTCAAACGAACGCGTTTCTTGTGACCAGTGATGGGCTGAACGCTCGGGCAGGAACGCTGACGGCTAGCGAAGAGTGGTTTACGATGTGGCGCTCTGTAGACGGGGAGGCGATAGCCCCGAAAGGGATGCCGCAAATCGAAGTGTTGATACGAGGGATGTTCCAGAAAAGAACGCTGCTTGATATCATCCACCATTTCGTTCTGTTCCAGGAGGACGACCAGAGCCTCGTGAAAATTTTGGCTGCGTATCATCAGTATTATGCTGTCAATAAAGCGATGGCTCAAACGGGTCGTGCGATTTCTGAGGAAGGGGACCGGAAGATCGGCGTGATTTGGCATACGCAAGGATCCGGCAAAAGTCTCTCGATGGTCTTTTACAGTGGGAAACTCATCCTCGGGGCGGATAACCCTACGATTGTCGTACTGACGGACCGGAATGATTTAGATGAGCAACTGTATACCACCTTTAGTCAGTCTTCCGCTCTGCTGCGGCAGAAACCAAAACAGGCGGAGTCCCGGAAACACTTGAAAGAGCTGCTATCCGTCGATTCCGGCGGTGTCGTTTTTACGACGATGCATAAGTTCGCGCCGGACGGGGAGGACGAGTCTTTGGAGACTTTTACGTCGAGGACGAACGTTATCGTGATGGCGGATGAAGCTCACCGGTCGCAATACGGATTTGAAGCCGAAGTACAAAACAAACGAGGAAAAGCGAAACTGAAATATGGATTTGCCAAGTATCTCCGGGACGCTCTTCCAAACGCTTCTTTTATTGGTTTTACCGGAACTCCGGTGGAGCTGGAGGATAAAAACACGCCGGCTGTCTTCGGGAACTATATCGATGTCTATGATATGACACAGGCCGTGGAGGACGGAGCGACGGTAAGAATTTACTATGAGAGCCGGATCATTCAGCTGGATATGCCGAAAGATAATCAACTGGACGTCGACTCGGAACTGGAAGATCTGACGGAAGATCAGGAGTTCGAGGATAGAGAAAAATTGAAATCGAAATGGTCTCGCCTCGAAGCTCTAGCCGGTGCGGAGTCCCGGGTGAAACGCATGGCTCAGGATATAGTGGAACACTATGAGAAGCGCCAGGGAGCGATAGATGGGAAGGCGATGGCCGTCGTGATGTCCCGGCGAATTGCAATCGATCTGTATCAAGAAATCACGCGTCTGCGCCCGGATTGGCACAGTGACGATGATGACAAAGGGGTTATTAAAGTGGTGATGACCGGGAACTCCAGTGATCCGGAGGGATGGCATCAGCATACCGGAAATAAACGCCACCGGGATTACCTGGCGAAACGGATGAAGGACAATGAAGACCCTTTGAAAATCGTGATTGTCCGGGATATGTGGCTCACCGGCTTCGATGTTCCATCGATGCATACGATGTACATTGATAAACCGATGAAAGGCCACAATCTGATGCAGGCGATTGCTCGCGTCAACCGGGTGTTTCGGGATAAACCGGGAGGTCTGGTTGTCGACTATATCGGCTTCGCGGACAATCTTAAGGAAGCCCTGAAGCAATATACGGAAGAGGATAAGAAAAATGCCGGCGTAGACACGTCGCTGGCGGCGGAAATCATGCAGGAGAAATACGAATTACTGACATCTATGCTCCACGGGCATGATTATCAGAAATTCTACTCAGAAAAACAGACCGAACGGATGCAGGCGATCGTAGAGACGGTAGACGTGGTACTGGCTATGCAGGAAGAACAGAAGAAAGATTTCCTTCGCCTGGTGACGGAACTCTCCAAGGCGTATGCGTTGTGTGCGACGACCGAAGAAGCGCAGGCGCTGAACGCAGAGGTAGGCTTTTTCAAATCCGTGAAATCAGGGGTCATTAAGCTATTGCCGGAAGGTACGCAGAAGAAAACGGCTGCGCAGATTGACGATCAGATCAACCAGCTGATTTCGAAATCGATTATTTCGGAAGAAGTCGTGGATGTGTACGGCTCCCTTGGGTTGGAGAATCCGGATATTTCGATTCTGTCGGATCATTTTCTGAAAGAGGTTGAGGAAATTCCGCAGAAAAACATTGCCGTTGAACTGCTGAACCGTCTGCTGCAGGGGAAAATCAAAAATATCCAACGGAAAAACCTGGTGCAGTCGAAAAAATTCTCCGAGCTTCTTGAAAACGCGCTGAATAAATACAATAAACGGGCCATCGAAGCGTCGAAAGTTATCGAAGAACTGATTGAACTTGCGAAACAGGTCAACGATGCCTATCAGCGCGGCGAAGAATCCAACCTCAGTGATGACGAGATTGCCTTTTACGATGCGTTAGCCAGCAATGAATCAGCTCAGGAAGTCATGGGAGACGAAACGCTGCAGGCCATCGCCCATGAGCTGACCAAATCGATTAAGGCGAATATGAGCATCGACTGGAACCTGAGGGAATCAGCCCGTGCGAAAATGCGAACGACCGTCAAACATCTGTTGCGCCGGTATGGATACCCGCCGGATCTTCAGAAAATGGCGGTGGATACTGTGGTACAGCAAGCTGAATTGATGGCGACGAATGAAAAAATTGATTGAAGAAAAAATAGCAGGCGCGACTAGTATTTATTACACAAAAAGTTGCGTCTTCTATTTTGCTGTCTCCTGAATGGTTAAGTACGTCATATAATGTACTGAATATTAGAGTGGATGCATAGGCTCCATCTTTACTTTAATGATTTTTTAGAAGGAGAGTTTGTTAGTAGGAGGTGTCAAGCAGTGAAGGTGATAGACTGCCTAGAAAAAGTTAAACAAGACATTTTTGATGATCTCGATGAGTATTATAGTAGAGGGTCCAATATGTTCAACGAGGAGCCAGATGATGAAAATTACAAAGAGGCTCGACTGATTATAAAAAGATTAGCAAATGAAGCAGGGAAAAGAGTACCTTCTTTTATAGAAGATGGAAGAACTGTAAGGGAAGCTGTAGAAAGTGCTGTTTATGAAAGTGAGACTAACAGCGGAAGTGTATTAGCACTTAGAAATTATTTAGGTCGCAGTATTAATGAATTCACGGATTACGCAGAAGATAAAAAAGTCGAGGTGGAATTGACTTACATTGAGTCCCAGTTTCCCAGTAAATTAACGTATACCACTATTAAAAGTTCCTTAGTGTCTTGTGAACAACGTTTAGAAAAGGGAGATTATTCTGGGGCAGTGACGAGTGCTAGAACCTTGGTGGAAGGAGTTTGTAAAGAAATCCTTACTCATTTTCCGGAAGTAGAAATCAAAGATAACATAACCCTTCCCCAGCTATTCAAAAAAGTGCAGCAAAATTTAAATCTTGCTCCAAATGATGAAACTTTAGAAAGAAATTTGAAAGACGTACTAAATGGTTTAATAAAGATTGTAAATGGAATTGCCGAAGTTAGAAATAAATATGGAGATGCTCACCCACCTAAGAATTTAATCATGGAACATCACGCTAAATTGGTGGTTAATTCCTCTAAAACGGTAATTGATTTTCTATTTAAAACTTATGAATATCAAAACGAGCGTGGAACATTGAAGAAGAATTCATGAACACGAGAGCGTGTCGAAGTAACATAATGAATGTGTGTAAAACTAGTTGTCCTCAGAAAAATGTAATAAAACCGTTATTAGGTTACATATGAAACCCTGGATCACCAGGGGTTTCTTTTTTTCTCTCTTATAAATGTATGAAAAGACGTATATAATAAGGTTAAGATACATTTTCATAGGGGGAATTCGAAGATGAAACAGACAGCCAAAAATGTGCAGCCCTTACGCTCGAAGGAAGAAATCGAAGAAATGAAGTTTGCGCTCAAACGTGGAGGCACCGGACGAAAAAAGAGCGAAGCTAAAGCGGCACGGGACGTCCTATTGTTCCTCCTCGGGATTAATACGGGGTTACGGATTAGCGACCTTCTCCGGTTACAAGTATCGCACGTACGGGATCGGGACTTCTTCTATCTCATCGAGAAGAAAACAGGGAAAAAGCGAGAGGTTAACGTACGAGCGTTACGAAGCGAGTTGGGTGCGTATATCGCCGGAAAAGGAGCCGACACCTACCTGTTTTCCTCCCAGAAAGGCGGGATGCCGATATCTACGGTACAAGCGTACCGAATTCTTGCCGATGCAGCTGCGTTTGTAGGGAGGGACGATGTAGGCACACATACGCTCCGGAAGACGTTCGGGTATCATTATTATAAGGCGACGAAAGACGTGGCGATGCTGCAGGATATCTTCAATCATTCCTCACCGAAAGAGACGAAGCTTTACATTGGCATCCGCCAAGAGGAAATTAGGGAGTCGCTGGTCGGGTTTCGGTTGGGGTGAATAAGAGAAAAAAGAGTTACGGAAGGCGACATTACAGCCTTCCGTATTTTTTGAAATGAGAGAAAGATAAAGGGAACGTTCGATATTTGCCGAATAAGAAAGTGTGTGTAATGAAAAAGGAGCGATGATATGAAAAAGAAACAACCGAAAGATTTTCTAAGAAACAAAACAGCACAAATAGCGAGAGAAATGAAAGGCGAAGACCAGCTCCACATCACTAGCTGTATTCTTCAGAAAAATGGCGACAGATACGTCACTGTTCGCGACATCGCCTCTCTCGATGAAACCCCGCCCACCTATATCTACTCTCTGATCCCCTTTGAGGAAGACCCCGACGTCCAGGAGTTCTTTGTTCGGCACAAGCGACTGATTGAAAGTGGCTTCTACGACGGTTAATCTCCCATCTTTTTAATATTCCATGACACCAAAACGCCTCCTTGTCACGATTATAAGATAAGGAGGCGAATTTTTATGTATATTTATCAGCGAATCAGTTACGACGGAAGCAGCTGGCGCAGCAAGAGTATCGATACGGAAAGCCTGTTTGACGAGGATCCGTACCGGAATCAAACGCTGCCCGGGAAAGAAGTACGGTTCACTCACGAACCGGTAGACGGGGACTACGACAGGTTGTGTGAGGCGTTGTCCGGGGAGGTGGTTATCTTTACTATTTCTGAAAATATGAATTAAGGTGGAAAGACACAATAAAGGTCTAGAAGAAGGAAGGAGGATGTTAACATTCTCCTTCCTTTAATTTTTAAGAGAAGAATCGTATTTCTTTATATTGATTTCGACGTGTTAAGCTTAAAAGAAGAATAGAAAAAATCTAATAGT